>NZ_CAHJXL010000005.1 GCF_903645315.1 Victivallis sp. Marseille-Q1083 | reverse complement strand
TCTGGAGCACTACCTCCATCTGCTGCATCTGCATGTCCAATATTAGGACGCATACTACCTGTCCGCCGATTGATACTGCTATTCCACCAAGCTGTAAATCCTTCATGTCCCCAACTATCCGCATAAGTATGAAGACATGCTCCTAATCTTACAGTGACCCCAAAACCTCCTTCTTCATAAGCACGGAAAGCCTTTATAACCTCATCCCGGGTCGCTGGATCGTCTCTCACTGTTGCAGAATACTCAGTAGAACCAGGAAAATGATATTTAGCCGATGTTTCATAATCTCTTCGTTTACTCCTTGCAACAGCATCAGTTTTGGAACTTACATCCAAATATTGAGACCAGCCAGCAACTATATTAGCTTCTTCAGGAGACCAACATTTTGCTCTTAACAAGTAATAAATTGTATAATAATGAAAATCAATCGAATACAGTCCACTCACATCGATATAGCTTATAGCATTATTTCCGACGAACCCGTACAGATTCACGCCGCCGTTTTCTTCGATCGGATCGCGACTGATCCATCTTCCGTGCTGCGGATCGTAGTAGCGGTAACCATAGTAGTAAAGCCCATTGCCGTCCACCGGTTTCGTGCTGAATCGATAGGTGAAGTTGTCGGCCTCCGCGCCATTCGATGATATCGTGCGGCCGAAGGCGTCATAGATGTACTCCGCCACCGAGACCTTGGTCGAGGCGTTCAGGTAACTCATGATATTGCCGTTGCCGTCATAGACCGGCAGATAGGTCTGTCCGCCGCGCTTTTCCGCCAGCAGCCCGCCGACCCCGCCGGCGCCTTGCAGACTGCCGGAGAGGTCTTCGCCCCACAAATACC
>NZ_CAHJXL010000004.1 GCF_903645315.1 Victivallis sp. Marseille-Q1083 | reverse complement strand
CGGAATCGAAACGTTACATTTTGTCATTGGCAGACCTCGGCGTTATATTGTCACGTAAAATATTACAATATAATATATTAGTCGAGAATCTGCCTCTTTGTTTTTGAAAATTTACGCAATATTCAGGTTAAGTTATTTTTCTTGCCGAGCTACAGTCCCGACCTGAACCCGGATGAATATCCCAACCGCGAGTTGAAATCAAATCTGAGCAACAAGCCCTTGGGGCGCGCCAAAGGAAAAATAACCGAACATGCCAAGCAACATACCGAACATGCCAAGCAACATATGGAAATGATAGCTGAACAGCCGGAACGAATCAAGAAATTATTCCATTCCAAGACTGTTTTATATGCAAGTTAGTTAGTTGCCGGCACAATACAGTATGACCAGCAGTATTTTTTTATATATGTATTTTCCCTGTTTTTCCTGCACCATTAACAAAGTATGTGATTTCTTGTATGCCGATTCTTGGAATTTTCTTGGAAATCTCTCTCCAATCTGTCATAATTATAAGTAGTAATCAAATCAGAAAAATTTTTTTGAGAAACTAAAAGACCATTTATATGTATATATTGTTCAGATTGGTTATATCCAGATTTTACAATATTGACTGTTTTATTCTTTGTTTCACGATCAATTATAGTATTTTGTATTGAAGTATTTTCGTAAATATCTATCGAACGAATTTCTGATATTTAGTTTATTGAAAACCCTGATAATTTTACTTTAGTTTGCATGATTTTTGTGGTAATATTGCCATTATAATTTCCATAAATAGACTGTATGCTCATTAAAAACCAGCAATTATTTTCTTTAAAAATATAATATCTGTTAATATGATCCTATCTGATGAAGTAATGGTAAGTGTATCATCATTATTACCATCCCATCCTAATTGTTCTGTAATGATTGTGTCGTTGAAGCCAGAAAACTCAACCTTAATCTTACGATTTAACATATCATGATATTCCTTTGTCCAACGGGGACTGCCAGCAGCCGATATTGGTTATCTTCCATATCTGACCGTCTTCTGTAACTCCGTAATAAAAATAATTGGCGATCTGAGCATTGCCGGTTATGGAAGCAATTTGCCCATCGCAAAGCGTTTCAGTAATCTGAGTTCTATTTTCGGGAAATTGTAAAACCGGAAATCTGCCCTACTCCCCCTTATCTCCGTTGTTGATCAACAAGCCGGGAACAGCTCTCCTACCGATTATTCCATGGCAATGATTTTTGCGGCGATCAAGCGCAAGATTTCCTGATTTGGACAAGTACTTGAAAGAGCAACTTGATCTTGAAGCTCCTTTGAGAATTCCAAGAGACGAGAATTCTTTGCGAGTCCGACAATGTATTTGACATTGTTTTTGTCACACCAATTCAACATTTTCTGACGGCAAAAACCGCTGTCATCCCGGAAAATAAGATTGACCTTCGGCCATTTCCTACGGAGTCGTTTCACCAACAGAGAAAGAATTGCCCGGGAATGCTTGACCGCATCCATCTTTGAGGGCCAGAGATAGGCGCAAAGTAATTGATCGCCACAGAACACCTAGAGCGGAAGAAAACAAGTAATAGTCATAATACCCGTGAAAGAAACGTTTTTCCTGCATCCGGTAGGTGAGATCATCGGTTGCGTCGAAATCAAGGATGAGTTCATGAGCGGGGTGGTAAAACTTTTTACAAAGAACTCGATAAACAATCGGCTCAACTCAATACAGGCTTGACCGTTTATTCTGTTTTCGAACCGGCAGAGGGTACTTGGAGTTGCAAGTTACCGATCCCGACCGACGATTGTTTGAATCAGGGGATCATTCCGCAATTCATGATGATCGTTGAGGTCTTCGTTTCCCGCGACCAATACAAACACTCTTTGCCGAAGCATATCGAGCGTGGAGTGTTTGACTTTTCTTGATTGCCGGCTGTCAAAAGAATTCAACAGCGTTCTGGCACGACGGGTCAACCCAAGTTTTCGGTCAAATTCCTTGATGAAAAGCAATCCTTCGTCGCTGTTGATGGCACCACCATCGAAATTGAATTCAATTTTTTTTGCGGTTCGGCCCTTGAAAGACCGAATTGGAAACACTACATTTTGTCATGGGCAATCTTCCGTGTTATGCTGTTTGGTTAGCGATTACAATATAATGTGTTAATCGACAGATTGCCCGTCGTTTTTTCCAATTTCATGCAATATTCAGGATAGAGTGAATAAGATGAAAAAATTCAATGTTCTGTTTCGATCATTATTTATTGCTTCATCGACTAATACTATTTCGCTTTCAAACATAGACATCGATTAAAAATGATGCTATATTATCGGTAACCGAAACAGGAGGTTACCGATGATTCAACCGCATTTAACCGTAGAAGAAATATCCTTGCGAATGAAG
>NZ_CAHJXL010000003.1 GCF_903645315.1 Victivallis sp. Marseille-Q1083 | reverse complement strand
TCACAAAAATCGACGCTCAAGTCAGAGGTGGCGAAACCCGACAGGACTATAAAGATACCAGGCGTTTCCCCCTGGAAGCTCCCTCGTGCGCTCTCCTGTTCCGACCCTGCCGCTTACCGGATACCTGTCCGCCTTTCTCCCTTCGGGAAGCGTGGCGCTTTCTCATAGCTCACGCTGTAGGTATCTCAGTTCGGTGTAGGTCGTTCGCTCCAAGCTGGGCTGTGTGCACGAACCCCCCGTTCAGCCCGACCGCTGCGCCTTATCCGGTAACTATCGTCTTGAGTCCAACCCGGTAAGACACGACTTATCGCCACTGGCAGCAGCCACTGGTAACAGGATTAGCAGAGCGAGGTATGTAGGCGGTGCTACAGAGTTCTTGAAGTGGTGGCCTAACTACGGCTACACTAGAAGAACAGTATTTGGTATCTGCGCTCTGCTGAAGCCAGTTACCTTCGGAAAAAGAGTTGGTAGCTCTTGATCCGGCAAACAAACCACCGCTGGTAGCGGTGGTTTTTTTGTTTGCAAGCAGCAGATTACGCGCAGAAAAAAAGGATCTCAAGAAGATCCTTTGATCTTTTCTACGGGGTCTGACGCTCAGTGGAACGAAAACTCACGTTAAGGGATTTTGGTCATGAGATTATCAAAAAGGATCTTCACCTAGATCCTTTTAAATTAAAAATGAAGTTTTAAATCAATCTAAAGTATATATGAGTAAACTTGGTCTGACAGTTACCAATGCTTAATCAGTGAGGCACCTATCTCAGCGATCTGTCTATTTCGTTCATCCATAGTTGCCTGACTCCCCGTCGTGTAGATAACTACGATACGGGAGGGCTTACCATCTGGCCCCAGTGCTGCAATGATACCGCGAGACCCACGCTCACCGGCTCCAGATTTATCAGCAATAAACCAGCCAGCCGGAAGGGCCGAGCGCAGAAGTGGTCCTGCAACTTTATCCGCCTCCATCCAGTCTATTAATTGTTGCCGGGAAGCTAGAGTAAGTAGTTCGCCAGTTAATAGTTTGCGCAACGTTGTTGCCATTGCTACAGGCATCGTGGTGTCACGCTCGTCGTTTGGTATGGCTTCATTCAGCTCCGGTTCCCAACGATCAAGGCGAGTTACATGATCCCCCATGTTGTGCAAAAAAGCGGTTAGCTCCTTCGGTCCTCCGATCGTTGTCAGAAGTAAGTTGGCCGCAGTGTTATCACTCATGGTTATGGCAGCACTGCATAATTCTCTTACTGTCATGCCATCCGTAAGATGCTTTTCTGTGACTGGTGAGTACTCAACCAAGTCATTCTGAGAATAGTGTATGCGGCGACCGAGTTGCTCTTGCCCGGCGTCAATACGGGATAATACCGCGCCACATAGCAGAACTTTAAAAGTGCTCATCATTGGAAAACGTTCTTCGGGGCGAAAACTCTCAAGGATCTTACCGCTGTTGAGATCCAGTTCGATGTAACCCACTCGTGCACCCAACTGATCTTCAGCATCTTTTACTTTCACCAGCGTTTCTGGGTGAGCAAAAACAGGAAGGCAAAATGCCGCAAAAAAGGGAATAAGGGCGACACGGAAATGTTGAATACTCATACTCTTCCTTTTTCAATATTATTGAAGCATTTATCAGGGTTATTGTCTCATGAGCGGATACATATTTGAATGTATTTAGAAAAATAAACAAATAGGGGTTCCGCGCACATTTCCCCGAAAAGTGCCACCTGACGTCTAAGAAACCATTATTATCATGACATTAACCTATAAAAATAGGCGTATCACGAGGCCCTTTCGTCTCGCGCGTTTCGGTGATGACGGTGAAAACCTCTGACACATGCAGCTCCCGGAGACGGTCACAGCTTGTCTGTAAGCGGATGCCGGGAGCAGACAAGCCCGTCAGGGCGCGTCAGCGGGTGTTGGCGGGTGTCGGGGCTGGCTTAACTATGCGGCATCAGAGCAGATTGTACTGAGAGTGCACCATTCGACGCTCTCCCTTATGCGACTCCTGCATTAGGAAGCAGCCCAGTAGTAGGTTGAGGCCGTTGAGCACCGCCGCCGCAAGGAATGGTGCAAGGAGATGGCGCCCAACAGTCCCCCGGCCACGGGGCCTGCCACCATACCCACGCCGAAACAAGCGCTCATGAGCCCGAAGTGGCGAGCCCGATCTTCCCCATCGGTGATGTCGGCGATATAGGCGCCAGCAACCGCACCTGTGGCGCCGGTGATGCCGGCCACGATGCGTCCGGCGTAGAGGATCTGGCTAGCGATGACCCTGCTGATTGGTTCGCTGACCATTTCCGGGTGCGGGACGGCGTTACCAGAAACTCAGAAGGTTCGTCCAACCAAACCGACTCTGACGGCAGTTTACGAGAGAGATGATAGGGTCTGCTTCAGTAAGCCAGATGCTACACAATTAGGCTTGTACATATTGTCGTTAGAACGCGGCTACAATTAATACATAACCTTATGTATCATACACATACGATTTAGGTGACACTATAGAATACAAGCTTGCATGCCTGCAGGTCGACTCTAGAGGATCCCCGGGTACCGAGCTCGAATTCCGGTCTCCCTATAGTGAGTCGTATTAATTTCGATAAGCCAGCTGCATTAATGAATCGGCCAACGCGCGGGGAGAGGCGGTTTTCGTATTTGGGGCTCTTCCCCTTTCTCCCTCACTGACTCGCTGCGCTCGGTCGTTCGGCTGCGGCGAGCGGTATCAGCTCACTCAAAGGCGGTAATACGGTTATCCACAGAATCAGGGGATAACGCAGGAAAGAACATGTGAGCAAAAGGCCAGCAAAAGGCCAGGAACCGTAAAAAGGCCGCGTTGCTGGCGTTTTTCCATAGGCTCCGCCCCCCTGACGAGCATCACAAAAATCGACGCTCAAGTCAGAGGTGGCGAAACCCGACAGGACTATAAAGATACCAGGCGTTTCCCCCTGGAAGCTCCCTCGTGCGCTCTCCTGTTCCGACCCTGCCGCTTACCGGATACCTG
>NZ_CAHJXL010000001.1:3597500-3878349 GCF_903645315.1 Victivallis sp. Marseille-Q1083 | reverse complement strand
GGCAGTCGCTCGAACAACTCGAAGACAGATTATGTGAGGTCTTGCTTCAACTTTCCGAAAATCCGAAAACGATACAATCATTTTCTCTTTTTGATTGGATGGTCTGTGTTTGAAAGCGAAATAGTATTATCTGGCTGTACCTCTGTTGATTGGAATCCATTGGGATTCACCGCACCGCTCACGGTTCAGAAGGTCGGCACTATGCTTTACATCAAAAGCCGATTTGATGCCGACTATGATTTGATTCATCGCGTTGCCTTAACGTTGGGAACGTATAATGAAATTGTCAATCCCAACGGTACCCGCAAGGCGGCGGTTTCCGATGCTGCTCCGGCGACGGCGTGGAGTGCGGGTATTGATATCCAGTACACTGCTGACGATGCGGCGCCCTTGAATTACAACGGAACTTACATTGGCGGCAATCACGGGGCCAATATTGTTCAGGAACTCACCGCAACTGAACACGGAAAAACGGTTGCGGATGTCGGTTCGAAATGGCTCGACGGCGCGAATGTGAAATGGTGTCTAATTAAAGTGTTAGATACAAACAAGTTATGGTTTGTCTCTGAAAATAAATCCGTTTATCCGGCATGGTCGTTTCATACCGCGATTACAGGCAATACGTTGATACACAGCAGCGGGGCAACCAATATCGATTCTATTTCTTTTTCCTCTGCCGCATTGACCCAACTGCATCCGGCGGTCAATCACCAGACTAAAAAGGTACTGCTTGACGGACTTTCAGAAATAACCGATGATGGCCTCTATTCATGCAACTCTCTCGATATCGTCAACTCCTACAATATCACCAATCCGGCCGCAGTACTGAATTATGTTGTCTCACAAGTCGGCGGTACGACGCAACCGGCCTTCAACGGTGACGACATTGCTTCGGATGTGTGGCGAACCTTGACGTATCGCTATGCTGAAAACGGTTCCTGTACCATCGTCGATTCCGTTCAGGTGCTTAATCCGATTTCGCTCGGGTATTTCGGGTTCACACAGGCCATGGGCCTTACCGCAACGAACCGGCAGTTGTGGCAATACATTCCGCGCGTGAAGCCGATTGCCGGAACGGTCAAAACATGGGATTTTGCCGCCGGGGAAAATATCAGCGGCACATTTGAACAGTGCAATACTCTGGACAAATCCCGACAATCCGCCGGATCGCATGGCGCAAATCGTCAAATCGTCTGCCGGAGTCGCCGAACATGGGTTGATGATCGGTTATACGCCGGTGCGATCTACGGGTATTCCCTCGGTGCGAAAAACGCTGGTGACTGATGCTCTGTTTGTGTCGGCGGCGCGGAAGCAGTATTTGAAAGCGGTTACGGTCGGCGGATTGCTGCCGGTTGGGGCGTATTATGAGATGGTGGCATACCGCGCTTTCTGGTCTGCCGCGACAGTTCCGGATGCAACGTGTTTCACCTGGTATCGGGACGGCAAAAATATTATTGTCGTTGTGGACTTCCATAAACCCGTCACGTTCTGCAAGCTGCCATTGCCCGCCTTTATGACCGGCATGGACGTTGCAGTGATCGACAAGACCAATTCATTCACACTGCATGGTTCCGGCGTAGTGGCGGCGGATGGCCTTCTGGTCAGTGTTTCCGGCACATACGGCTATGCGGTATTCAAACTTGGCAATGAAAAATGATGTTGGAATGATCTTTTAGACCATTTAATGATAAAACTATTTTATATGCTGATAGTTTACAAATTAATTCACAAAAAGACTTACAAAAATGAAGGTTTATGACATTGAAAGCGGTGATTTTCTCATAGATATTAAAAGGATCTTGTAAATATCTTGCTACCTATAATTAAACCGAAACTCACATTCTTTCAAGTGCAAATAGAAGGTCTTTTTCGAAATACCTTTGAATTTGCTAAGAACTTATCCCTAAATAGCAGCAAGTTTTCTATAAATAATCATGCATGCCGCCAATTGAAGCAATGCTTCATATGCGGCATGTGTTTTTTCAAAACGCACCAGAAGTTTTCAGAAGCGATTGAACCATGAATGGGCCACTTCCACAATCCAACGTCGAGCTTCATAACTTCTCCAGAGCCGGTATAACCGGCATCCGCACAAAGATTCTGCTTTGTTCTTACTCGCGGCTTTCTCATTCTTGCGCTCAAAACGGCATTCACTTGCGTAACATCATTCCGATTTGCTCCGGTCACGACTATTGACAACGGGATGCCACGCTCGTCTACGAGAACGTGACGTTTGGTCCCATTTTTTTCCCTTGTCTGTGGGATTGGGACCTACTGCTTCCCGGGCCAATGGGGCTTTGTTCATTGCTCCGTCGATACTTTGCCAACGCCAGGAAATCCCTTCCAACTCATCGTATTCCACCAAACCTTTCTTCCACAATTTTTGAAACAATCCGGCTTTCGACCAGCGCTGAAAATAACGATGTATGCTGCTTGAACTCCCGTATTCGCGGGGAAGTGCCTTCCATTGTATTCCCGTTCGCAAAACATACATGATGCCCTCAAATACTCGACGCGCTTCCAACGGTTTGCGTCCCGCTCCGCGACGACGCTGATACTCACGATTCCTATCACGCCTTGCACGGGGAATCAAAGGTTCGACTTTCGCCCCAAAAGCATCAGAGCCTCCCCAAGAATTCATTGCCATATTCACTTTCTAGTGTTTGGTGATAATATAGCAATATTTTTCATGTTTTCAACTATTATTTAGGGATAAGTTATTAGTCAACAGATCCCTGGCTGTTTCGTAGGTGTAGTTAGTCGAAACATTATTCGGGCGGGCCATGGAAGCGATCAAGTCGCTGTTGGCAAGACATGTATAATTGAAAACGCCGGCCGCAGTAGTCACTTTATTCAAGCGGCTGTACTGGTCGTAACCGTAGGTATACAGATTGGTCGCACCAATATTCAATCCGCTGTCCCCCCCTTTTAGCCGCTGGTGGTATAAACGCGATTCAGCTCTTTCGTATAGATACCACTGATTGCCTCCTTTTGCAAGGCGAATTGTGCATTATAAGTAAATGTCCTAGTCCCGGCGGCATCGACAACGGTCAATGGTTGTCCACGATTGTAGATATAGGTGATATTGTACCGGCAATTAACTAGTGTCCAGTCAAATTTGAAAAGATGGATATAGTCGATGCAACTTTACTCGTGCATCCGTTGTTGAAAACTGCCAATTGATGGTTTTTGTTTTCTGGTTTCGCTCTTTCTCCCATGTATTCACCATGCTTCTCATTTCTTCTATGGAGGCGATTCTCTTTTTCAGACATTGTGCCGATACTACATTGAGTTCAATTTCCGCCATATTGAGCCACGAACCATGTTTTGGCGTGTAAACAAGCTCGAATTTATCCATTAAAGCCTTGGCTTTTTCTGGTGGAAACGTTTCGTACCATGATGCCGGTTTATGTGTGTTGAGGTTATCTTCAATTAAAATAATCTTCTCTGCATTCGGATAGGCCAAAGCTATTTTCTCAGTAAATATCGCCCAATCCTTTGCTGTTTTTGTCTGTGTCACATCTGCCATTCTCCACCCGCGCAACGGTTCGCTTGCCAACAAGACATTACATGTTCCCATGCGGCGATACTCATAGTCCACTCGTTTAGACTGCCCTGGACGCATAGGCTGTATTTCTCGCACTTCCTCAAGCAACTGGCGAGGCATCTCATCATAACAAACGACTGGGAATTTTTCGTCATAAGGCCGCTTGTAAATATCAAGCACTCGTTCCATATCTGCAACAAATGCCGCATTTTTCTGCGGCGGAATTACCCATTGCTCTTTTTGCCAAGGCTTGAGTTCGTTTTTTTAAGAACCTGCCGCACTGTTTCATGCGATACAGATTCAACATATTCCAGCTCCACCATTTTATCAGCAAGCAAGCGCAAGCTCCACTGCGAGTGTCCCGCTGGCGGTTCTCCGCAACTCAAGGCTATCAAATGTGCTTCAAAATCACCGTCTGTATGCTTGGTACGTCCTCCGCCATGCGGCAGATTGAACACTCCTCCCATTCCGTTTTCAAAGAAACGCTTACGAACTCGATGAACACGCAATTTACCGACCTTCAAGAAACCTCCGACAATTTCATCGGATTGTTTCTTGCCCTCGGATTCATCACAATTCAGCAATATCAAGGCATCCAATACCTGCCGGGCATTGCGCTTTCCGCTCGACACCATCTGATTCAGTTCCTGCTTTTCATCGTTCGTTAAACAAAACCGATATTTTGCATCTGCCATATCCAACCTCCATTGTTAAATCCATTGGAGATTAAGATAACACATAATTTTATCTTTTCAAATTTGACTGGACACTAGATTGTGTTCTCACTATGGAATCAATAGCCATCGCAAACAGAATGAATCCAGCGAATATGATATCGAGCTTGTCGTAACGCGTGAATATTTTCCGAAACCTCTTCAAACGCAAGAAGAATCGTTCAACTTCATTCCTGCGTTTATAGATTACTTTATCATATACCCAAGGCTTTTTTCTGTTCTGTTTTGGCGGAACGATCGGAATATATCCAAGTTCTATTGCCAACGCACGCGTCTTGTCGCCTTCGTAAGCACGGTCCATAATCAAATAACGATGCGCCTCATTGGCGGCAGTGAAATTCAATAATTTTCGTCCTTCTGGGCCATCGCCGGCATTTCCAGCTGAGAGTGAGAATGAAACCGCCGCACGGTCAGATGCGGTGACATATGAAGTTTTGTGGTGAGACCTCCTCGTGAGCGGCCGATTCCTTGCTTGCCACTTTTTTTAAAGCCCCGGTTCCGTTTGGATGCACTTTAATGCTTGTACTATCCAGGCATACCGCTTCCATTTTTATGCGGATAACATTTTCTTGTTGAAGTGCTTCAAAAAGACGTCGCAAAACACCATTTTTGCTCCAGCGATTCATACGCGTATAAACCGTATGCCAATTACCATAGGATTTCGGCAGTGCCCTCCATTTGCAGCCGTTTTCCGTGACATAAAGAATCGCATTCACCAACTGGAGATTGCTCATACTCACATTTCCGCGTTGCCGCGGTAAATATTTCGCAATTTTTTCATATTGTTTTTCATTGAGTTCCATAAGGGTAATATAGCATGAAATCAGATATTTTCAAATAGTGTTAACAGAATCCAGTAAAGGCCACTGCCGTCCATCGGCTTCGTGCTGAACCGGTAAGTGAAGTTGTCAGCCTCCGCGCCGCTCGAAGATATCGTGCGGCCGAAAGCGTCGTAGACGTACTCCGCCACCGAGGCCTTGGTCGACGCATTCAGGTAGCTCACGATGTTGCCATTGCCGTCATAGACCGGCAGGTAGGTCTGCCCACCGCGCTTTTCCGCCAGCAGCCCGCCGACCCCGCCGGCACCCTGTAGGTTGCCGGAGAGGTCTTCACCCCACAGATACACCTTCTGAAAAGTCGGCGTCGCCGTCGTGATGTCGTAGACGCCCACCACACTCCAGCCGTCGTAGACGTAAGCAACCTCCGACTGCGTCTGGCCGGTCGCTCCCGATTTCAGGATCACCTTCTGCCTGATCCGACAGTTCAGATAGTCATAGATATTCTCATATTCGCACAAGGTTCTATCAGCATTTAATGGCAGAACAAAAACACAACAGATTTACGCTCGATTTTCCTTGTGCGATGCAAGTTACTATCTTCCAATTAAATTATTTTTTCATCTTTTCTTCATAAGCTTTTATGCGCTCCTCTAAAGTTTCATTAATATAATCCCATTCATCCGGATATATTCCTCTTAAAATGTCAATTGGAGTTTTTGCATTACAAGCAATTCTTTCCCGCACCGTTGCATCAGGATCTTTGGATAGTTTTAGGAATAAATCCCTCGTTAATTTACGTTTCGATGCAACCTCAAAACGAACATTTTCATCTTCATCATCAGCTAATAACTCCAAAATTTCAATTGGCACTGTTTTGTTGATAACAACCCATTGTTTCATCTCTGGAAAATTTTTTACTAGTTCCATACCTATCTCTAAAGGTAATTCGTCTTCCGCCGAACGGACATATTCCTCCGGAATTTCACTTTCTCTTAACCGAATAAATTCTTCCGCAGACTCAATCATCGGTTGACTCCTTTTAAATCTTTCAGTAAAATATATTGACCAACAGGACCTTTATGTTTATCTCTCAAATATCTTCCATATTCATCTGCATCATGGAGCCTCTTCAATTTATTACCTTCTTCCTTAAAAACCTTAAATTTACTGCCACCATGACCGGTTAGATCCTCTGTTCACTCTAAACGCCGTTATAAGTAGGAATCTCACTTTAAATATAAGAGAATTAGTATTTTTGACATTGAATAAATACAATACAGAACAATTTTACATATCATTATTTAAATATATATAAATTTAAATGACTATCATACATCAGGAATAAACTACTCCGTGCAGAGCACGAGTGATAGTTCATTAAATCAAAAAAAATTTACTTTTGAAAATATTCTTTTCGTATATCAACAGGAAAAGAATAATTTTTCATTATTTTTTCTTTTTCTATTATTTTTTGTAAATGTTCTTTCATTTTCAGGTCAAAGTCATCCATTTTTTTGACAGATTGTATATATGTATTACTATTATCTTTAGTATACACAATTAAATCATCTGATCCAAAAGAAATTCTTATATCACTTAAAAATAACTCTATTTCAGTTGGTGCAAAGCTAATGTACATATACGCAAAACTTCCTCGATCTTTTCTGAGATTATTTAACCATTTTTTCATAAATTCTATATTTTCACGATCATTTGGATATAGTATTTCAGATTTTTTATTAACTATAATCTTAATATTATTTACCTCAATATTGCCAATTTTATTATTAAAGAAAAAACAAGCAATACAAGAGATACATATAAAAATAAACGTACATATTATTCCAATTGCTCTCAAAGTAAATTCCCATTTATTAGACATCGCTACCTCACTTTTCTGAAGTTAAATAATCAAACATCATATCAGAAAAATCTCGACAATTTTGTCCCAATATTGAATACTCTGCCCTTTTACCTTCAAGTGACTTCATATATTTTAATGTTTCGAAATCTTCATTGCACTCTGTTTGAGCATGTTGTCGTATTTTCTCTGTAGCCGCAATCATATCGCTATAAATCTCGCCATTCCCATCAGCAGTCGGCCCTTCAAATCCCGGAGGAAAAGGAATAGGATTTTCGAAGTCTGGCTCTAGGTGTGGTTCGGCTACGCTGCTACTGCCATCTTCCCCTCCTGAATCAAAATCAAAAATTCCTCCATCCGCAAAAGCTCCACCCAAAAAACCTAACACGGCTCTCTTACGCATACCAAAACTTATACAATATTTACCGGCAGGAATATATTCCCTTCCATCATTTCCACAACAAGTTCGACGGGGACCATAAAATTCAGCTGAATTTTCCTTCCAAACTGTCACACAAATTCGTTTATGCCACCCATGAACAGCAGTTGAATTTTCAACCCAGATATCTAAACCTAAATACTCTTTTTTATTTATTCCATTATTTCCGACGAACCCATATAGATTCACGCCGCCGTTTTCTTCGATCGGATCACGGCTGATCCAGCGGCCGTGCTGCGGATCGTAATAACGGTAACCATAGTAGTAGAGGCCACTGCCGTCCAGCGGCTTCGTGCTGAACCGGTAGGTGAAGTTGTCGGCCTCCGCGCCGCTCGAAGATATGGTACGGCCGAAGGCGTCGTAGATGTACTCCGCCACCGAAGCCTTGGTCGACGCGTTCAGGCAGCTCATGATATTGCCGTTGCCGTCATAAACCGGCAGATAGGTCTGTCCGCCGCGCTTTTCCGCCAGCAGCCCGCCGACCCCGCCGGCGCCCTGCAAGTCTCCGGAAAGGTCTTCGCCCCACAGATACCCCTTCTGGAAAGTCGGCGTCGCCGTCGTGGTGTCGTAGACGCCTACTACATTCCAGCCGTCGTAGACGTAAGCGACCTCTGACTGCGTCTGGCCGGTCGCGCCCGATTTCAGAATCACCTTCTGCCTGATCCGACGGCTTAAATAGTCGTAAGTATATTCATAACGATAAGTCCCGACATCCGCCGTTTTCAGACGGTTCTCGGCATCGTAGGTATATTGCGTCGTATAGCTGCCGGTCAGGTTGCCGTCCGCATCGTGCACCTGCGCGTAAGTGGTGCCATTCGGCTCGGTGATCAGCGAATACTGATTCACCGCGTTCGCCGTATAGCTCCACTGGGAATCACTGCCGGTCGTTCCCTGGAAGGCGGACTGACGGTTGCCGATCTGGTCGAAACTGTAATCGAACGACTGCCCGGCGATCCCTCCGGAAGCATTCTTGCGCACCGCGTTGATCACCTGTCCATAGTTGTCATATGCGTAATCCCAGTAACTGCCGTCCGCCAGCGTCGTCTTGATCCGCTGGTCCTTGATGTTCAATGTATAACCATAGTTCTTCGTCAATGATCCCGCCGTCGTGCTGACGCCGGTCAGCCGGTGAGCGCTGTCGAAGCTCCGGGTTGCCGTCGATACCGTCTGGTTGGCCGGCGCCGTCGCCAGCCGCAGCGTCGACAGCTGGCCCGCCGCATTGTGAGTATAATGTGCCATAGGTCGTCCTTCACACCCTGCGTCCAAGTTCATTTCAACGGCTGATCACCCGTTTTTAACTCTCTAGCTAAATGTGATTTACAATCAATAGTGGAACTCAAACTATTATACTTTCAATAATAATGGTTACCATTGCCAGCCGCCTCCAAACAAAATATTTTCCTGCCATTTTTTTTGCTCTATAATCTCAAAAGGGATATCGTATTTACGAAAAAAATCTTCAAGTTTCCATCTTTTTTTATCAATTTCACCAGATGAAATCTTTATTTTAATTTTATCTCCAGGATAATAATATCCTGCGCCAATACCAGATATATAGCAAGTATAAACTTCTTTAGAACCATCTTTTATAAAATTGACTTTAGAAGTTCTAAATTCTTCTCCTAATAACGCAATAAATTCCAACCCACTTTCCCTTGAAGAGGTCGAAGGAATTGAGATAGTATATTCTACACCAACGCAAGCTGTCAAGGTAAGCATAAAAATAATCCCCAATGCCATAAAGAAATATTTTTTAAATTGCATATTTATTACCTGCTTCCTATGAAGGCAAAATTTCATTTATCTCTTTTTTCTATTTCAAATGGAATATTATATTTTTGAAAAATATTCTCTAGTCTTTGTAGATCTAATAGAATTTCTTCTTCAGGGATATTAGTAAAACATAACTGAAGATATTTCTCTTCTGGATCATAAAATATTTTCGCCTTCAAGGAAGTGAATTCAAATAAATAAGATCTGCCAATATTATTTTTAGTAATTTTAACAGTATAATTTCCCAATTCCGTTTCGAGCAAATGAATAAACTTAAATTCATTGTCCGTAAAGGTTGGTGCATTCAGTGGCACCAGGTAATTAACAGTATTCGCACAAGAATAACTAATTATTAAAAAAATAGTCCCAAAAAAAATAGTAATGATTTTAAACATAAACACACCAATACATTAATAATTGATAATGTCCCAAATTTTGTGATGGGATGAGTTGTTTGACAAGGTTGCATCTGCCTTTTATTTTGAGTAACTCAAAATCTCAACATAAAGGAAAGGCAGATGCAAGGTAAAATTAGCATGGACCTGTCGTTTTGTCAATCGGAAAACGGATTTTCTTTGGATGAACTTGTAACCAAACTGGCAGATGTATATGAACGCAAGGCATTCGCCGAACTATTGGAGATGATTTTACAGATGGTTCAAGAACTCCTGATATATCGAATCTTTCATGGTCAAACAAATGCGTTGAAGTGTTGTGACAGTGGTCATCTTCGGCTGAACGGGAGTTTCAAGCGTCGCATTCGAACCAGCTTGGGTGAATTCAAAATGAGTTTCTGGCGTGTGAGTTGTTCCACGTGCGGAAAAACCTTTTCGCCATTGCAGCGATTCATTCGCCTGGGACGTTACCAGACGAAAACCAATGAACTGGAAAAGCTGATTGTTGAAGCTGTGAGCGAGACGAATTACCGTCGTGCGGTTCAGGAATTGACACGTGATGGAAAACTGCCGGTATCATTTCATACCGCGCATGGCTGGGTGTTGCGTACGGATTGTGATGAAATAGACATTTCAAAACGGGTGATCGGTTCCGCCCCGATTCAGATTATGCCTGACGGGACCAAATTTAAAGGAGAAGGTTGTAATGGAGAAGCACGCAAGGGCGATTTGAAAGTGGTCATCGGCATTAACACTTGTGGAGAAATATTTCCGCTTGGAACTTGGGCAGGAACGAGTTGGGATGCTGTCTGTAAGCAATGGCAAGAACAGGGAATGAAGTTTCCTGATGGTAGTATTTTGATCTGCGACGGAGAACTTGGATTGTCCGAAGCGTTTGCCGAATATGCCTCGGAGCAGCAACGTTGCCACTGGCATATCAATCGGGATTTGTATCATGCGATGTATCAGGACGGAGGACGCAAGGGGGAGTCAAAACCGATTCAGGAGGCTTTAGCCGGAGCACTGGCGATTGAATTGCCGCAGGAAGATTTCAAATACGTGTCCGAGAAAGAGAAAGATGATATCGAGGAACGAATGGAAAAAACAGAAGCGGCCATAGATCAACTGATTGGATATTTTCAAGGGCATGGGTATGAAGCGGCGGCAACCTATATGCGACGGGCAAAAATCGGCATGTTCGGTTATATTCGCCGCTGGTTAAAATGGGGATTGATCTCTCCAAGAGCCTCGTCGATGGTTGAAAGAGTTATGCGGGAACTTGGACGCAGGATTAAGAAAATTGCTTATGGATGGAGTGACAAGGGCGTAACGAAAGTTGCGAGAATCATATTGAAACGGTTTGCTAATGCCGGTGCATGGGAGGAATACTGGCAAAAAAGGATGGAAATTATCGGCAACGTCGTCATCGGCGTTGGAAATTACAAGTGTTTTTCACAAAATTTGGGACAATAACTAATAATTTATCATATATTAACCTGAATATTGCGTAAATTTTCAAAAACAAAGAGGCAGATTCTCGACTAATATATTATATTGTAATATTTTACGTGACAATATAACGCCGAGGTCTGCCAATGACAAAATGTAACGTTTCGATTCCGTTCTTTCAAGGTCCGAAAAGCAGAAAAATTGAATTCAATTTCGCCGGTGGAGATATCAGCAGTGACGGCGGGTTGCTTTTTGTGAAAGAATTCGACCGCAAACTCGGTTTGACCCGGCGCGCCGGTAACCTGCTGGATTCTTTTGATATTCGACAGCCCGGAAAAGTTGAACATTCCTATCTGAGCATGCTTCGTCAACGAGTTTTTGGTTTGGTTGCCGGCCATGAAGATCTCAATGACCATCATGAATTGCGAACTGATCCGCTGATTCAAACTGTTGTCGGTCGTGATCGTCAACTCGCCACTCCAAGCACTTTATGTCGATTCGAAAATGGAATCGATCGTCGTGCTTGCGTAGATTTGAGCCGATTGTTTGTCGAATTCTTTATCGAAAGTTTTTCCACGCCGCCTCGAGAATTGATTCTTGATTTCGATGCTACCGATGACCTCACTTACGGGATGCAGGAAAATCGCTTTTTTCATGGCTATTATGACCACTATTGCTTTTTGCCGTTGTATGTTTTCTGCGGGGATCAATTGCTTGTGGCTTATTTGCGTCCATCAAAAATTGATGCGGCCAAGCATGCTTGGGCGATTCTCTCGCTACTGGTAAAGCGCTTTCGGCAGAAATGGCCGAAGGTTAAGATTATTTTCCGGGGAGACAGTGGCTTTTGTCGGCAGAAAATGCTGAACTGGTGTGATAAAAATGAGGTCAAATATATTGTCGGATTGGCGAAAAATCCACGTTTGCTGGAATTATCAAAAGATCTTCAAGTGAAAGCGGAAGCACTTTACAACGAAACACATGAAAAAGCAAAACTGTTTACTCAGTTCGAATATGCGGCAGGAACTTGGAAATACCCGCGCCGGGTGATTGCCAAAGCGGAATTCAACTCCCCCGGACCGAATAATCGTTTTATCGTCACCAATCTTGATGATGATGGACAATATCTTTATGAAAAAGTCTATTGCGCCCGAGGTGAGATGGAAAACAGGATCAAGGAACAGCAGCTGGATCTTTTCGCTGATCGGACGAGCTGCCATGACTTTGCGGCAAATCAATTCCGGCTTCTGCTTTCAAGTTTGGCTTATATTCTCATGGAACGGTTTCGGGCATTGTTGTTGACAGGAACTCAATTTGCCGAGGCTACCTGCGGCAGCATTCGCTTATACCTGGTGAAAATCGGTGCCATTATTCGGCGGAATACCAGAAAAATTTATGTTGCTCTTTCAAGTGCTTGTCCAAATCAGGAACTCCTCCGCTTGATCGCTGCGAAAATCATCGCTTGGGAATAAAACCTTGGAGAGCTGTCCCCGGCTCGCCGAACAACAACGGGGGAAAGGGGGAATATGCTCAATTTGCAAAAAAACGACAATATCCGACTCTGAAAATAAAAACTTCCGAATCTTCTGAACATTTCTCGACGATTCGAAAGTTTCATGCAACATTCAGGTAAATTCCAAATGCAGCAGATACTCCAGAAAAAATAAGAAATGCAGGAGTACCAATCGCTCGGTACGCTTGGCCAAACGGTCCAGGCTCGGCTCCCTCTCCAAACCAAGTATTTCCAATCCAACGCAAGTGGGCCTTCCACTGAGGAGGTGCATCATCTCTACGTTCTTCCATATCATAATCGTGTAAGAAACTGGCATATTCAATCTTGGTAGGAACACGGAATAACGGATAGAAACCTGTTTCTTTAGATAGAGAATGAGCAACAATAGGTAAAGGCTGTTGACTAGTTCCCCAGTTTGCGCCACCATAATTACCCATATTAGGAATCACTGCAGGAGTCAAATAATACCGAGCATTAAAATCTTGTTGTGTCGCCCAATAGAAACCAGAAGCCTTTCCCCAAGTATTACCATAAATAAATCCTGCAACATCAGCTGCTAAAAATAGACCAAGTCTCTTTGTGCCGTCCCAAGCCTGGCCTCCCCCGACACTTTTTCCTACAAGCATTTTAGAAAGTCCAGCCGCAATATCTCCTGTTGGTCCCGAAATAATCCCAACAACTAAAGTGCGATCATCAAATACCACATTAGCAGCAACGATAATACCGTTTTCTATTTGAACACACGCACTGCCAACCTGGTCCCCTACCCAATTTGCTCCAGACCACGCAGACTGACCGGCCCAACGGGCTCCAGACCACGCAGTTCTTCCTGTCCATTTAATTGCACCCCACGCAGGATTCAAGATATAGCGTGACAACCAATTTTGTTGTCCCAAATAATCAAAATAACCAATTGGAGAATTATCCACCATTCCATACAGATTCACGCCTCCTTCTTCTTCCAGCGGATCGCGGCTGATCCACCGGCCGTGCTGCGGATCGTAGTAACGGTAGCCGTAGTAGTATAGGCCGTTACCGTCCATCGGCTTCGTGCTGAACCGGTAGGTGAAGTTGTCGGCCTCCGCGCCGCTCGAAGATATGGTACGGCCGAAGGCGTCGTAGACGTATTCCGCCACCGAGGCCTTGGTCGACGCGTTCAGGTAACTCATGATGTTGCCGTTGCCGTCATAGACCGGCAGGTAGGTCTGTCCACCGCGCTTTTCCGCCAGCAGTCCGCCGACTCCACCGGCGCCTTGCAGGCTGCCGGAGAGGTCTTCACCCCACAGATACCCCTTCTGGAAAGTCGGCGTCGCCGTCATGATGTCGTAGACACCCACTACATTCCAGCCGTCGTAGACGTAAGCAACCTCCGACTGCGTCTGGCCGGTCGCTCCCGATTTCAGGATCACCTTCTGCCTGATCCGACGCCCCTGATAGTCGTAAGTATATTCATAACGATAAGTCCCGACATCCGCCGTTTTCAGACGGTTCTCGGCATCGTAGGTATACTGCGTCGTATAGCTGCCGGTCAGGTTGCCGTCCGCATCGTGCACCTGCGCGTAAGTGGTGCCATTCGGCTCGGTGATCTGCGAATACTGATTCACCGCGTTCACCGTATAGCTCCACTGGGAATCACTGCCGGCCGTTCCCTGGAAGGCGGACTGACGGTTGCCGACCTGGTCGAAACTGTAATTGAACGACTGCCCGGCGATCCCTCCGGATGCATTCTTGCGCACCGCGTTGATCACCTGTCCATAGTTGTCATATGCGTAATCCCAGTAACTGCCGTCCGCCAGCGTCGTCTTGATCCGCTGGTCCTTGATGTTCAATGTATAACCATAGTTCTTCGTCAATGATCCCGCCGTCGTGCTGACGCCGGTCAGCCGGTGAGCACTGTCGAAGCTCCGGGTTGCCGTCGATATCGTCTGGTTGGCCGTCGCCGTCGCCAGCCGCAGCGTCGACAGCTGCCCCGCCGCATTGTGGGTATAATGCGCCGTATAACCGCAGTCCGAAATCGTCGCATAACGACCATCCGGACCATAGGTATAGTTCACCTGCTGGTGCGTCGTACTGCCGGTCTTCAACGCTTGGCCGGTACGGCGGCCATAGGCATCGTAGGTATAATTCAACGTCGTATCGGCCGATATTACGAAAACCAATAAAGCAAATCACCTAAACAACATAATTGGTTAGCCCCAAAACCATCAGTCGCTTTTTGTCTTGTTAAAAATATAACTATTGTTCTCATATGGAAATGAATAATTTCTTTTTTTAATTTCTTTTTTTACGATCTCCTTCAAGCGTTCTTTCATTTTGAAATCAAGTTCATCCATTTTTTTCAATGATTGTAAATCCTTACCGTTATCTTTTGTATTTATGACTAAATTATCTACACCGAAAGAGACATTTACATTATCAAAATTTAACTCGATTTCTCCAGGAACAAATGTAATATACATATATGCAAAACTTCCTCGATCATTCCTAAGGCTATCTAACCATTCTTCCATAAGTTTGATATCTTCAACATTATCTGAATATAGCATTTCAAATTCTGAAATACCCAACGACTCTAGATTAACTCTAATCTTAATATTATTTACCTCAATATTGCCAATTTTATTATTAAAGAAAAAACAAGCAATACAAGAGATACATATAAAAATAAACGTACATATTATTCCAATTGCTCTCAAAGTAAATTCCCATTTATTAGACATCGCTACCTCACTTTCCTGAAGTTAAATAATCAAACATCATATCAGAAAAATCTCGACAATTTTGTCCCAATATTGAATACTCTGCCCTTTTACCTTTAAGTGACTTCATATAGTTTAATATTTCGAAATCTTCATTGCACTCTGTTTGGGCATATTGTCGTATTTTCTCTGTAGGCGCAATCATATCGCTATAAATCTCGCCATTCCCATCAGCAGTCGGCCCTTCAAATCCCGGAGGAAAAGGAATAGGATTTTCGAAGTCTGGCTCTAGGTGTGGTTCGGCTACACTGCTACTGCCATCTTCCCCTCCTGAATCAAAATCAAAAATTCCTCCATCCGCAAAAGCTCCACCAAAAAATCCTAACACGGCTCTCTCACGCATACCAAAACTTATACAATATTTACCGATTGGAACATATTTCTTTCCATCATTTCCACAGCAGGTCATAAAAGAACCATAAAATTCAGTAGATTCCTCTTCCCATTCCCATACTGTTACACAAATTCGTTTATGCCACCCATCAACTGCAGTTGAATTTTCAACCCAAACATCTAAACCTAAATATTCCTTCTTCTTTACAGGATTATTTCCGACGAACCCATACAGATTCACGCCGCCGTTTTCTTCGATCGGATCACGGCTGATCCATCTTCCATGCTGCGGATCGTAGTAACGGTAACCATAGTAGTATAGGCCGTTTCCGTCCACCGGCTTCGTGCTGAACCGGTAGGTGAAGTTGTCGGCTTCCGCGCCGCTCGAAGATACCGTACGGCCGAAGGCGTCATAGACATATTCCGCCACTGGGGCCTTGGTCGACGCGTTCAGGTAACTCATGATGTTGCCGTTGCCGTCATACACCGGCAGATAGGTCTGGCCACCACGCTTCTCCGCCAACAGCCCGCCGACCCCGCCGGCCCCTTGCAGACTGCCGGAGAGATCCTCGCCCCACAGATAGCCAGTCTGGAAGCTGGGCGTTGCCGTGGTATTGTCGTAGACACCCACTACATTCCAGCCATCGTAGACGTAAGCGACCTCTGACTGCGTCTGGCCGGTCGCGCCCGATTTCAGGATCACCTTCTGCTTGATACGACGGCCCTGATAGTCGTAAGTGTACTCATAACGATAACTCCCGACATCCACCGTCTTCAAACGGTTCTCGGCATCGTAGGTATATTGCGTCGTATAACTGCCGGTCAGGTTGCCGTCAGCATCGTGCACCTGCGCGTAAGTGGTGCCATTCGGCTCGGTGATCTGCGAATACTGATTCACCGCACAATATATCATATCTTTGATATAAAATGATCTCGGTTACTTAAACTTAATAACATAATAGTCATCATTAAATGCATCAATACCAATAAATGCATCTCCGCCAAGTCCTATATTTTTTTGAGAAAAATTATAAAAATTTTTCCATTTGCAGAATTCAATTAACCAATACACATCTTTATCCATAGAAAATTTTGAAATATTTGAATTTGAATTTTCATGATCATACATAAAAATATCATAAACGAGTTTTATTGATACAATTTCATTTACATCGATATTATTTTCAATTGCAATTCTTTGAGATTGGTTGAAAATAGATTTTATTAAGGAGATAGGAGACTGAGATTGTTTAAGATTATTTAATAATTTTTCTTCAAAAATAACATTATTTTCTAAATTAATACGCGTAAAAACATGTGGCATATCTAGTGAACTTATTAAGATAAAATTAGTTTCTTTATCATCAATTGAATCATATCTAATTACAACATAAGAATCGTTCCAGTTTTTAGGAATATATTGTTTAATTCCATTCCAAAAAATTTCATTATTTATTATAGATGATTTATGGTATAAGAATATAGCGGAAACAATATACTCATTTTCAGAAATTTTATTTTCAATGTTATAACACTCTATTTCTTCAAATATTTTTTCCATGATAGATATATCTTCACCTCGTACAATATATGTTATAATTAGTAATAAAATAACAATAAAACACTTTAAGATATTCATTTACAAATTTCCTCTGTCAATAATTGTCCCTCTGCCGCTAGGATGACTTCTATCCGGAATATATTGATGAAACTTATTTCCTGGAGTAGCAAGGTAGCCATCAATTCCGTAACGATCAGCAAAATCCAAGTCAGCATTTGACCAATCCTCATTATTATAATTGGGATCTACTCCTCCATGTGTATGCCAATACGCAACAATAGTAGAATCGGTTGGACATGGAGCATCACTTGGCCTACAACCTGCTATCGTACCAACTACTTGGGTAGTGAAATATTTATTTTCACCATTAACACACTTTTTACAGACATAGCCACAATATTCTAGGTTTTCTCTTTTCGAACGAGGATTAATATATCTACTTCTTTTACGAGCTGCAACCGTTGGATTGGAATGCATATTATACCAATCAGAATCCCCAGGAGTTACAGTCCCATCAGGATTTATTGTTGGGGCTTTAGTCAAACCAAGAACATCAATAAATATAATGCCATTATTTCCGACGAACCCATACAGATTCACGCCGCCGTTTTCTTCGATCGGATCACGGCTGATCCATCTTCCATGCTGCGGATCGTAATAACGATAACCGTAGTAGTAAAGCCCATTGCCGTCCACCGGCTTCGTGCTGAACCGGTAGGTGAAGTTGTCGGCCTCCGCGCCACTCGAAGATATTGTGCGGCCGAAGGCGTCGTAGACGTACTCCGCCACCGAGGCCTTGGTCGACGCGTTCAGGTAACTCATGATGTTGCCGTTGCCGTCATAGACCGGCAGATAGGTCTGTCCGCCGCGCTTTTCCGCCAGCAGCCCGCCGACCCCGCCGGCGCCTTGCAGACTGCCGGAGAGGTCTTCGCCCCACAAATACCCCTTCTGGAAAGTCGGCGTCGCCGTCGTGGTGTCGTAGACGCCTACTACATTCCAGCCGTCGTAGACGTAAGCGACCTCTGACTGCGTCTGGCCGGTCGCGCCCGATTTCAGAATCACCTTCTGCCTGATCCGACGGCTTAAATAGTCGTAAGTATATTCATAACGATAAGTCCCGACATCCGCCGTTTTCAGACGGTTCTCGGCATCGTAGGTATATTGCGTCGTATAGCTGCCGGTCAGGTTGCCGTCCGCATCGTGCACCTGCGCGTAAGTGGTGCCATTCGGCTCGGTGATCAGCGAATACTGATTCACCGCGTTCGCCGTATAGCTCCACTGGGAATCACTGCCGGTCGTTCCCTGGAAGGCGGACTGACGGTTGCCGACCTGGTCGAAGCTGTAATTGAACGACTGCCCGGCGATCCCTCCGGAAGCATTTTTGCGCACCGCGTTGATCACCTGTCCATAGTTGTCATACGCGTAATCCCAGTAACTGCCGTCCGCCAGCGTCGTCTTGATCCGCTGGTCCTTGATGTTCAATGTATAACCGTAGTTCTTCGTCAATGATCCCGCCGTCGTGCTGACGCCAGTCAGCCGGTGAGCGCTGTCAAAACTCCGGGTTGCCGTCGATACCGTCTGGTTGGCCGGCGCCGTCGCCAGCCGCAGCGTCGACAGCTGCCCGGCCGCATTGTGGGTGTAGTGCGCCGTATAACCGCCGTCCGAAATCGTCGCATAACGACCATCCGTACCATAGGTATAGTTCGCCTGCTGGTGCGTCGTACTGCCGGTATTCAACGCTTGGCCGGCACGGCGGCCGTAGGCATCGTAAGTATAATTCAGCGTCGTATCGGCCAGATACGGAAGCGTCTCGACGGTCAGCACGTTTTTCGCATTGTCATAAGTATAAGTCCGGGTTCCGGCTCCATCGGTCACCGTTATCGGGCGGCTCAGGAAATCGTAGGTAATCGACACGTCCGGCGTTGTATCGCTGTAGTCGATGCCGGTCTGCCGACCGCCGTTGTCATACGAATAAGTCGTCGTCACCCCGCGCGCCCAGGTCCGTTTCAACGGCTGATTGTCCGCCGTATAGGTATAGGAGACCTTACGGCCGTCCGCGTAGATTTTCTCCTTCACCCGCTGCCGGCTGTCGTAATTCCAGCTCGTCACCTGCGGCGTCGTGTTGGTACGCCAGGTCTTCAACGTCGACAGGCCGCCGAAGTTGTTGTAAGTGAACTCCTGCGTGTAAGTCTCCGCTCCCGACACCTTCTTCAACTCGCCGGTCGGATGGAACTCATAGTTGACGATCCGGTTCCCGGGCAGCAGATAATTATACAGCCGGTTCAGATTGTCGTAAGCCATGCTGACCGACTGCCCGTTCACCGTCAGCATCAGCACGTTGCCGTTCGCGTCAAAATTGTTGTTGATCAGCTCATTACTAATTCGTTGACAACGCATTTTCCGGGTTTTCAGCCTCTTGCATTTCCTTTTCCCCCTGATGCTTTTTTTCTTTTTCGACTTTTTCTTTTAACCATTCTTTCAGCAATTGCCGGCCAGCTTGAGTTCGATCAATTTCATCTTGAGGTATTAAATGATGTTCAACCTTCCAATCACCCCAAGCAATCTCCAAATCTCTAGCATATTCTAACTGATCTTCTTGGATATTTCCTTGTATAAGAGCACGCAATAATTGCTCCTTTAAATCAGGATGGGTTCTTTCATAAAACTCTAAAAATGACGCCATTTCCGGTTCCAATTCCGGATGTTCAGTATCCCAGAGTAAAGCCGGTCTTGGCTTTCGCAAAAGTTCATTAACAGTATCTGGAACTCTTCCCAATGCTTCTATGGCTAAAAATTCACATTCCCCAATTGGGCATGGATGTAAATCGACGAAAGTGTTAAAGTAACTTTCTCGTTTTTCTTTATAAAAATTCCATTTATAGTCTGGAAAAAAAGGAAAATAATAGTAAGTAGTCGTATTCGCCAACATTCCACAATGCCGACAAATACTTATATATTGATCCCTTACAAAAATAAGTACCAATATTACCAAACAAAAATATAAGCTAATCAAAAACAATAAAATAATCTTAACCCATTTTATAAACATTTTCGTTTCCTCCAATGTATTCTTAGCCTGAATTGATTGAAAAAATGATCTTTAATACAGCAAAAATTCCTTTTTTTCATATTTCAAAGTTTTTCGTCCAACCGCCTAGGGCATGACAAACTTCCCAATCTATCGACAAGACTTCCTTTTAAAAAGTATGACCACTATATTTACGGTGCCGTATAATTTTAGTAAATAAGATATCACGGCCTAGTAAAAATATAGCAAGCATTATTTTTTCTTATAATATACAGGATAAGTGTATAAATAAAAGATAAAATTGGCAAATGTTGCTGCGTTATTAAGGCGTTCCTTTAAAGATAACTGAACCGGATACAATATCCCAGTAATGGGTGTCTTCCACCATACACTTTTTTCATGAACTGGAGCTCCAGAAGCAGACAAACTAAACGCATAAGCATAATCTTCCATCCCCAAATACTGATGTGACAATTCATGAAAAATTGTTCTTGCCAATTCTTCATCGGCCAATTCTTCGGCACATGGACATATATGGATAGTTTTGTTAAATGTTCCCTCGATTGTTCCTTCTGGTTTAACCCAAGCATTCAATCCATCCGGACAATTGGTCTCACACATAAATCGAATCTCTTTATTTACTGGCTCTTCAAGATCGAAAAAATTCTTCTTTACTTTATCTAAAGTATATTGATCTCCATCATAATAATACTCTGCGGAGATAATCTGTGCCTTGGGTGTGTTAATTATCTCGCGTACCGCACCATAAATTTCCCGCAACCTTGCAACAGCATTTTGAAGTTTCTTTATTTGCTCTGCAGTACAATTTTCATGTCTTGCAATAACATCATCAGAAAAACCTGCCTCCCTTAATTGTGCCAGCCGTTGAGTCTTTCTTTCTGCATCTGCTTTTATCTCTCGCTGCAATTCTTCAATACGATACTGATATGGACTTCTCGTACCTAAAATATCCCAAGTTCCCACGCCGTTATTCTGAACGAACCCATACAGATTCACGCCACCTTCTTCCTCCAGCGGGTCACGACTGATCCAGCGGCCGTGCTGCGGATCGTAGTAACGGTAACCGTAGTAGTATAGGCCGTTACCGTCCAGCGGCTTCGTGCTGAACCGGTAGGTGAAGTTGTCGGCATCCGCGCCGCTCGAAGATATCGTGCGGCCGAAGGCGTCGTAGATGTACTCCGCCACCGAAGCCTTGGTCGAGGCATTCAAATAACTCATGATATTGCCGTTGCCGTCATAGACCGGCAGATAGGTCTGTCCGCCGCGCTTTTCCGCCAGCAGCCCGCCGACCCCGCCGGCGCCCTGCAAGTCTCCGGAAAGGTCTTCGCCCCACAGATACCCCTTCTGGAAAGTCGGCGTCGCCGTCGTGGTGTCGTAGACGCCTACTACATTCCAGCCGTCGTAGACGTAAGCGACCTCTGACTGCGTCTGGCCGGTCGCGCCCGATTTCAGAATCACCTTCTGCCTGATCCGACGGCTTAAATAGTCGTAAGTATATTCATAACGATAAGTCCCGACATCCGCCGTTTTCAGACGGTTCTCGGCATCGTAGGTATATTGCGTCGTATAGCTGCCGGTCAGGTTGCCGTCCGCATCGTGCACCTGCGCGTAAGTGGTGCCATTCGGCTCGGTGATCTGCGAATACTGATTCACCGCGTTCACCGTATAGCTCCACTGGGAATCACTGCCGGCCGTTCCCTGGAAGGCGGACTGACGGTTGCCGACCTGGTCGAAACTGTAATTGAACGACTGCCCGGCGATCCCTCCGGATGCATTCTTGCGCACCGCGTTGATCACCTGTCCATAGTTGTCATATGCGTAATCCCAGTAACTGCCGTCCGCCAGCGTCGTCTTGATCCGCTGGTCCTTGATGTTCAATGTATAACCATAGTTCTTCGTCAATGATCCCGCCGTCGTGCTGACGCCGGTCAGCCGGTGGGCACTGTCGAAGCTCCGGGTTGCCGTCGATATCGTCTGGTTGGCCGTCGCCGTCGCCAGCCGCAGCGTCGACAGCTGCCCCGCCGCATTGTGGGTATAATGCGCCGTATAACCGCAGTCCGAAATCGTCGCATAACGACCATCCGGACCATAGGTATAGTTCACCTGCTGGTGCGTCGTACTGCCGGTCTTCAACGCTTGGCCGGTACGGCGGCCATAGGCATCGTAGGTATAATTCAACGTCGTATCGGCCGATATTACGAAAACCAATAAAGCAAATCACCTAAACAACATAATTGGTTAGCCCCAAAACCATCAGTCGCTTTTTGTCTTGTTAAAAATATAACTATTGTTCTCATATGGAAATGAATAATTTCTTTTTTTAATTTCTTTTTTTACGATCTCCTTCAAGCGTTCTTTCATTTTGAAATCAAGTTCATCCATTTTTTTCAATGATTGTAAATCCTTACCGTTATCTTTTGTATTTATGACTAAATTATCTACACCGAAAGAGACATTTACATTATCAAAATTTAACTCGATTTCTCCAGGAACAAATGTAATATACATATATGCAAAACTTCCTCGATCATTCCTAAGGCTATCTAACCATTCTTCCATAAGTTTGATATCTTCAACATTATCTGAATATAGCATTTCAAATTCTGAAATACCCAACGACTCTAGATTAACTCTAATCTTAATATTATTTACCTCAATATTGCCAATTTTATTATTAAAGAAAAAACAAGCAATACAAGAGATACATATAAAAATAAACGTACATATTATTCCAATTGCTCTCAAAGTAAATTCCCATTTATTAGACATCGCTACCTCACTTTCCTGAAGTTAAATAATCAAACATCATATCAGAAAAATCTCGACAATTTTGTCCCAATATTGAATACTCTGCCCTTTTACCTTTAAGTGACTTCATATAGTTTAATATTTCGAAATCTTCATTGCACTCTGTTTGGGCATATTGTCGTATTTTCTCTGTAGGCGCAATCATATCGCTATAAATCTCGCCATTCCCATCAGCAGTCGGCCCTTCAAATCCCGGAGGAAAAGGAATAGGATTTTCGAAGTCTGGCTCTAGGTGTGGTTCGGCTACACTGCTACTGCCATCTTCCCCTCCTGAATCAAAATCAAAAATTCCTCCATCCGCAAAAGCTCCACCAAAAAATCCTAACACGGCTCTCTCACGCATACCAAAACTTATACAATATTTACCGATTGGAACATATTTCTTTCCATCATTTCCACAGCAGGTCATAAAAGAACCATAAAATTCAGTAGATTCCTCTTCCCATTCCCATACTGTTACACAAATTCGTTTATGCCACCCATCAACTGCAGTTGAATTTTCAACCCAAACATCTAAACCTAAATATTCCTTCTTCTTTACAGGATTATTTCCGACGAACCCATACAGATTCACGCCGCCGTTTTCTTCGATCGGATCACGGCTGATCCATCTTCCATGCTGCGGATCGTAGTAACGGTAACCATAGTAGTATAGGCCGTTTCCGTCCACCGGCTTCGTGCTGAACCGGTAGGTGAAGTTGTCGGCTTCCGCGCCGCTCGAAGATACCGTACGGCCGAAGGCGTCATAGACATATTCCGCCACTGGGGCCTTGGTCGACGCGTTCAGGTAACTCATGATGTTGCCGTTGCCGTCATACACCGGCAGATAGGTCTGGCCACCACGCTTCTCCGACAGCAGTCCGCCGGCGCCCTGTAAACTGCCGGAGAGGTCTTCGCCCCACAGATAGCCCTTCTGAAAAGTCGGCATCGTTGTAGTGGTGTCATAGAACTGTCTGATTGTTTTACGCCGTCGCCAGCCGCAGCGTCGACAACTGCCCGGCCGCGTCGTAAGTGTAGAAGATCACTTCCAGAACCAATCTCTACCACATATAATGATCTAATTTCTGACATTTCTTTACTGTTCTATCCGTTTTATGCTTCAATACATAAGAAATGAATATTTTCAAAGAGACATAATCGATTGTGGGAAAATCCGGAAATTCTTCAATAAATTCGGTAAGAGTAATACCATAATCGTGAAGAAAATCCTGAGTTACATCTGTTCCATCCCCCCTAAAATAAAGTAGAATTATCTTCACGTTATCTTGAGGCAAAAATAACCATCGATTTCGCCAAGGCAAAGCAAGGCGCTGCAAAATATCTTTAATACTATTGATATCATAGCCTTCCTGTTGCCAAATCTCCATCACTTCGCTCTCTACTCGAGCATCTAAAATATCATAATTTCTACAACTAATCCGATAATAACTTCCCCCTGGAAACCATCCAAAGAATAAATCCCATAATTTCTGTATCTCTGTTATCAAATTCATTGGAGGCTCATCAGGCACCTCTAACAATCTGTTATTATTATTGTTCATTAGCAACCTCCTTTAGATAAAATTTTGCCTGGCATTTCAAATAACAGTCACCTATTGACATATATGATCGAAGCCCTTCTCCCAGCAATAAGCTAACGGCGGTGTACCTAGTTGCTTGCCCCAACTTATACCATCCTCCGCCAGTAGTAGTCCATCGTGTTCTACCCATTAAGGTCTTATCCAATTTCCATGCAAAAGGAGATGCTCTCTCCATTCGTATTACTCGAACACCAAACATCTCTAATAACATTTTAGGCATTCCTATCACTGTCATTTCCCCCGCAGTCACGCCCAGCCGTTTGAGATTAAACCAATTATTATCATCGACACAACGGCTCCAACAACAGAAAAAAGATTCTTCAGGATCAATTTCCCAATCAGAAAGCCCCAGAAATGCCACCACAAATTCTTTCAATAAACCATTTATATAAGAATCATTACGGGTATGAGAAGGTGGTGTCAACCAAACTGGTCGATAGCCATTAAACGGATCATAACCATTCATAGGATTCAAGCCCTCCTCATAATAGCGATCAAGAGGATGTTTTTTCGATCCCTTTCTTTCTTGCCCCAATAAATCATAATAATTCACACCATTATTCTGAATAAACCCATACAGATTCACACCTCCTTCTTCCTCAATCGGGTCGCGGCTGATCCAGCGGCCGTGCTGCGGATCGTAATAACGGTAACCATAGTAGTAGAGGCCACTACCGTCCATCGGCTTCGTGCTGAACCGATAGGTGAAGTTGTCGGCCTCCGCGCCGCTCGAAGATATCGTGCGGCCGAAGGCGTCGTAGATGTACTCCGCCACCGAAGCCTTGGTCGAGGCATTCAAATAACTCATGATATTGCCGTTGCCGTCATAGACCGGCAGATAGGTCTGTCCGCCGCGCTTTTCCGCCAGCAGCCCGCCGACCCCGCCGGCGCCTTGCAGACTGCCGGAGAGGTCTTCACCCCACAGATACCCCTTCTGAAAAGTCGGCGTCGCCGTCGTGATGTCGTAGACGCCCACCACATTCCAGCCGTCGTAGACGTAAGCGACCTCCGACTGCGTCTGGCCGGTCGCGCCCGATTTCAGGATCACCTTCTGCCTGATCCGACGCCCCTGATAGTCGTAAGCGTACTCATAACGATAAGTCCCGACATCCGCCGTTTTCAGACGGTTCTCGGCATCGTAGGCATACTGCGTCGTATAACTGCCGGTCAGGTTGCCGTCCGCATCGTGCACCTGCGCGTAAGTGGTGCCATTCGGCTCGGTGATCAGCGAATACTGATTCACCGCGTTCGCCGTATAGCTCCACTGGGAATCACTGCCGGTCGTTCCCTGGAAGGCGGACTGACGGTTGCCGACCTGGTCAAAACTGTAATTGAACGACTGCCCGGCGATCCCTCCGGAAGCATTCTTGCGCACCGCGTTGATCACCTGTCCATAATTGTCATACGCGTAATCCCAGTAACTGCCGTCCGCCAGCGTCGTCTTGATCCGCTGGTCCTTGATGTTCAATGTATAACCATAGTTCTTCGTCAATGATCCCGCCGTCGTGCTGACGCCGGTCAGCCGGTGAGCGCTGTCAAAACTCCGGGTTGCCGTCGATACCGTCTGGTTGGCCGGCGCCGTCGCCAGCCGCAGCGTCGACAGCTGGCCCGCCGCATTGTGGGTATAATGCGCCGTATAACCGCCGTCCGAAACCGTCGCATAACGACCGTCCGTACCATAGGTATAGTTTGCCTGCTGATGCGTCGTACTGCCGGTATTCAACGCTTGGCCGGTGCGGCGGCCATAGGCATCGTAGATATAATTCAGCGTCGTATCAGCCAGATACGGAAGCGTCTCGGCGGTCAGCACGTTTTTCGCATTGTCATAAGTATAAGTCCGGGTTCCGGCTCCATCGGTCACCGTCACCGGACGGCTCAGGAAATCGTAGGTGATCGACACGTCCGGCGTCGCATCGCTGTAGTCGATGCCGGTCTGCCGCCCGCCGTTGTCATACGAATAAGTCGTCGTCACCCCACGCGCCCAGGTCCGTTTCAACGGCTGATTGTCCGCCGTATAGGTATAGGAGACCTTACGGCCGTCCGCGTAGATTTTCTCCTTCACCCGCTGCCGGCTGTCGTAATTCCAGCTCGTCACCTGCGGCGTCGTGTTGGTACGCCAGGTCTTCAACGTCGACAGGCCGCCGAAGTTGTTGTAAGTGAACTCCTGCGTGTAAGTCTCCGCTCCCGACACCTTCTTCAACTCGCCGGTCGGATGGAACTCATAGTTGACGATCCGGTTCCCGGGCAGCAGATAATTATACAGCCGGTTCAGATTGTCGTAAGCCATACTGACCGACTGCCCGTTCACCGTCCGCATCAGCACGTTGCCGTTCGCGTCATAGCTGTTGTTGGCCAGCGTATTCACCACCGTCGCGCTGCGTTTCTCGGTCATTGTGCTCAACCGGTCGAACTGATCGTAAGTATAAGTCGTCACGTTGCCGGCGGCGCCGTCACTGTGGAACAATTCTTCCTTCGTAACCAACCCGTTCTCCTGCGTCGTCACTTTCTTTACTCCAACCGCATCGATTTCGGTTACTCGTACCACCCCGTCTCCCGGATATTCGGTTCTCGAAAAAGCGGTTTTGCCGAACTCCGTCACCCAGCTGCACAGCCCATCCAGGGTTTGCTCGGTTTTCCGGACCTCAACCGAATTCGTTCCGCTTGACGTTGCCACGGTCATAACCTGTACGGTAACAGACTGGCCATCCAGCGTTCTGGTTCCGAAGCTATGCGTATAAGTCGTTACAATATCGCCGGTCGACTGCGTCCCGTTGCGATCCATATCCACTATTTCGGAAGCCAACTGGCCGCGAACGTTATAAGTATACAGCGTCGTCACCCCGCCCGGCGTCACCGACTTGACCAACTGCCCCTTCGTATTGTAGTAATTCATCGCGCTGGTGCCGTCCGGGTATTCGGTCTTGTACTGCCGGCCCAGCATGTCGGTGTAGATTTTCACATTCGACGGCGTCGAAGATTGCCAGTTCGGACCGTAACTGAAGGTCTGCGCATGCTGCCCGGTTCCTCCCGTCGAAGTCTGCAGCCCATTGACATAGGTCGAAATCTGGGTGGCATTGTTCGGCAGCGTCACCGTCTCCGTCAACGTCAACGTCGAGGAATTGGTCTGGGCATAGTTGTGCGAATACCGGGTCGTGAAACGCTTCGGATCGGTCACCGTGCTGACCGCGTTGTACAGATAGCCGACCGTCGTCGTCAACTCGCCGCCGCTGCGCCCTTTGACCGTCACCGCCGTCTGCCGACCGCAGTTGTCATAGCTGTAAAGCGTCGTGATACCGTTTCGCTCCGTGAAAGTCATTTGTTTGGTTAGCTCGTCATAACCATAAGTCGTCGTCACCCCGGTCCGGTCGGTCTCCTCGGTGACGCCGCAGCAGCCGTAGGTCCGGCTGCTGCTGGTGCCGTCCAGATAAGTCGTCGCGGTTATCCGGCCGAACGAATCAAGCGTATTGGTCTCCTCCCCCACCTTGCGGTACAGCGTCGGAGAAATGAACGGATCGGAACTGTACCGCGTCCGGCTGATCACTTTACCCTGCGCATTGGTCACCGTCACCGTCCGGTCGCCGTTGGCCACCGCCGTCGGGGTGTTCGGGTTGTTCGGCGCTCCGCTGGACACCGTCACCGTATCGTTGCCGTTGGCCGCCCGGCTGTATTCATAGATCGTCACCCGGCCGTCCGGATGTTTGCTCAGCCGGGTCCGGCCGAGGAATGGGCTGGCTGTGTCGGTAATCCGGTAAATCTCCGTCTTCAACTCCGTGCTCCCGTCGTAACGGATCTGCAGGTCAGGGCTGGAACTGCTGATATAATAGCTCTCATAACGGTCATGGGCAGTCAGCGTATTGTTCACCGTGGTCGTTATATCACGAATGATCTTACTGCCGCTGACCGTGGTGCTGTAAGTCCGCCTGGTCGTCAAGGTTCCGCGCGTTTCTGTTTCGGTATAGCTGTCGCGCGCCGTCCCTGGATAACTGTAGCTGTACCTGGTGCCATCCGGGGCGATTTTCTGGGTCAAACGACCCTGCAAATCATACGCGAAAGTGGTTTTGCGCAATCCGACCTCGTTGATCTCCGTCACCCGGTAAATGCCGGCGATTTTCTTGCGGGTAATTTTGGTATAAATGCCGGTCTGGGCCCCGATCCCTTTTAAATGATGTTCGATCCGGGTATCCCCGGACTCACTCCACGACATCCACTCCGGCGCCAGCCCGGTCGGCTGCGCGCCGGTGCCGCTCCAAGTGAACAACTGAAAGGTCGGAAGGGCGGAACTGGAAAATTCAGGATAGGCGATCGTCAACTGTCGCCAGTAGTAGTTGCGGACGATCGAACCAACCGTGCTGGTCACTTTGAAACCATTGATCAGCTGCGGCACCGTCGAACTCAAATCCAGTTTCAATTCGGTTTCGGCGTGCGGCGTCGCGGCGCCGCCGACATAGTGCTTCATTACGATTCTGGTAATCGACGCCGAATCTTCGACCGCACCACGCGTATAGGCGAACGTCGTCTTTTCTCCGCCGCTGATCACCTGGGTCGGATAACCATCCGGATCATAAGTGACGTTGACGCCTGGGGAACTCTGAACCCGGAAGTGATCCTTGTCCAGCATATCCCAGGAAATCTCCGGCGCCCGCAGCCGCACCGACGCCCGGCCGGATCCATAATCCTCGCTGCCCAACGGAAAATCGGCATCGATACCATTCTCGTTCATCGCATAATTCCCCTCGCCCGGCAGACACAGGCCGTTCTGGCAGGCCTGGCAAAGCGGCAGGATCTCCACCTTGTCCTCCCCGGGATCGTCCACCGACAGCGAACCGCTGCTGAAATCCAGTTTGGCATCGACTTCCTCATCGCCCTTCAGGCCGACGAAGTAATAAGTCTGCGAGGTCTGATTGGCCGGAAACGTGAACGTCTTCGTCGTCTGACCCGGCGCCATGAACACCTGCGTGCAGGCCGCATCGGAAAACACCGCAAACGATTTTTCTTCCTTCCCCCTAATCGTCAGGGTCACCGATTTGTTCGGCAATCCTCCCGCATCGGCTCCCAATATCAAACGGATCGGATGCCAACCGTTGGTCCCGGAAGCCATGAGGCTTTTCTGCGGCGGCTCGTCGCCCTTCGCGCGCCAGGAAGCCGGCCAGCTACCCGGCGGCAACGGCTGGAAATCTACCGACGTCGTCGGATTGACCACCTTCACGTAAACTTCCTTCGAATTGCCGCAGGACGCGGTGATCTTGAATTCTCCGCTCGTCGCCTTCAAGGTCGCCGTCGGACGCGGATTGGAAGCGGACGGAAAAAAAATGCTGTCGGCATTGGCAACCGCTCCGCCATTCCAATTGGCAATTGACCATTTCGGATAACAAGCTTCGCCGGTAAAGTCAGCCTTCGTAACCGGATTTTTAGTCGGCCATTGGCCGCCGGGGGTGGCGACCGCGGTCAAATTGAGCGGATTCTGCTGAGAAGAGCCTTCCCGGCTGAACGGCTTGATATACAACACCGGTCTGGTGGCGCCATTGATCGTCGCCGTTCCGGAGAACATCTGGGAGGCAGTGCCGGTCAATGACGCAACTTCTGCACTGGTCACGTTAAAGGTGAAATCCCTGCTGCCGCAAGAAGAGATGGTATAAGTCTTACCATCAAAGATAAAACTACTCGGCGTAACTGTGCAGGATGCATGAAATTTGACGGTAAAGGAACCGGCGGAAGGAAAGGTGATACTATATTCCGGGCCGCTAGGATTATGGGCAACAACTCCGTTGGTTTCCGGGGCTGAAAGACTTTTGGCATGGGATACCGTCTCCTGATGCGTCGCTGGACACCTCGCACATTTCAAGGTCACTGCCGACGCCCCGGTGCTTCCTTTGTCTTCAACTCCGTAAAGATGCGTTTCATTGACCGGGATGGAAAAACTCGACAATTGAACGTATTGCGCATTGGTTGACACCGGCTTGCATTGCAAATTGAAACTGCATTTATCGGAAGCCTGAAGCTGAAAATCATGATTCAAGTTGATCGTATAAGTTTTGCTTTTGGCATCTGCAAGGTGAGAACAAGTGACGGATACCACTATCGAATATACTCCCGGCTTGGTCTGGACTTCAGAGGCAATCGTCGGCGAGTGAGATATCGTCACATTTGTGTCATTCCCGGGATTTCTTACTCCACATCTTTGGCCATCGATACGATTATCACACTCCGTATATTTGGTGCATTGACCATGGGTCCCCGCCAATAGTTCATTTTTAATTTGAGCCAGAGTTTTTGAGCCGTTACAAGTATTTTGCGGATCGCTCGCGAAAGTTACCCGAAAATTCTCATACTTCGTAACTCGCTTGGAAAGCGGATGATCACAAGTCGGTGGATTGTTGTCATTGGCTCCATACACCCCACTGCAGCTTGCCAGCACTACCAACAATGGCAGCAGCTTTTTTCCCAATCTCATTCCCTTTCCCTTTCCCTTCGCCTTGAGTTGCCTTGTCAATGCATTACTATAATAACATGAAATTTTAAATTTTCCTTCAATTAAAACTTTTTTTCCTATTTTTTTCCCATATTCCATAGGCTTTATCGCACTTTTTTCGATAAAAATATGGATTTCAAGGTTTAAAATGCTAAATTTATTCCAAGAGAACAATAACAGACTAAATCAATTAAACCCAAAGAAAATAACAGGAAGAACCATTCGATGCTCCATTGGCATTTCCCGGTTTTCGCCGTTATGCTGCTGTCGGCGGCCATGTTGCCGGTCACGGCCGAACCGGTGGCGGCAATTGCTTCGGCCAGCCATGATTTCGGCGAATTCCCGGCCAATCTGGAAAAACGGTACGCGTTTACGATCACCAACCAGGGCGATGATGAGTTGCAGTTGGGAAAAATTCGTTCCACCTGCGGCTGCCTGGCCGGCAAACTGTCGAAAACCAGGCTGGCACCCGGCGACAGCGCCGAACTGCCGGTCGTCGTCAAGGCCAATTCCGTTTCCGGTGAATTTTCCAAAGTGCTCTATCTGGAAACCAATGACCCCTCCCAGCGTTTCCTGCGCTTTCTCGTCCGCGGCCAGGCCAGGCCGTTGTTGAACATCACCCCTGCCCCGTTTCATTATGCCGGCCAATTGGAAACCGGCCAGACCTACCGTTATCGCTTTATCCTGACAGCCGTTCAGCCGGAAGTCAAACTGGAACTGCAGTCCCAAATTTATGCCGGCGCCGACGGAAAAGCCGAATTGCGTCCCCTCGCTGCCCGCCGCTTTGAACTATTGCTCAGTGTGACGCCGCAACCGGCGGAAACTTCACTCGACGCGACCGTCACCGTCAAAATCGTCGAACCGGCCGGCTGGCCGCCTCAAGTCATCCAGCTGCGCGCCAACCTCATCGAACCGGCCGCGACAACCGGTTCCAAGGCGGAAACCGGGGAGTGACGTCCTACAGCCAGAGAAATTCATAATAATGCAGTTCATTTTCTTCCAGCCTTGGCCGGACTGTCAGCCACAACCGGCTGCCGGGCAACTCCGGCTCCGAGGCATCGACCAAAATCGTATAAACGCCGGACTCCTGCCGGTTCAAGGCCATGCCCAGCCGGCTGATCATGCCGGGCGGCAATGATTCCGTCAGCGGCTTTTTTTGCCCCCGCCACCCTTCCAGCGCTCTCTTCACCTGCTTGATTTCTTCGTCGTTCAAACCGGCCAGCCGCTGAATTACCGGCAGCGGCGCACTGAATAAATTCGGCCGGCCGTTCAATTCCGCCAAACCGGCCGGTGCAACCGGCCGGAAAACCGTCAGGACGCCATGCTCATCCGCCGCAAACCAGCGCGCAGCACCCGGCAGCCAGAACACTTCCTCCCGATATCGCAACGGAGCGTTGCGCGGTAAAACCGGCAGTTTCCGCTGCCGGTAATGAACGGCTTCCATGCCGCCGTCCCGAACAAAATCGTCCCGGTCGATATAATCCAGCAGAATATTCCGCCACCGGTCAAATTCGCTTTTGTCGATTTTCAGCGCGTCATGCACCGGCAAATTCAGCGGCTGCGAACCGGTCAGAGCATAGCCGCAGACCGCATCGTAAAGCCAGACGGTCAGCTCCTTTCCATAGCAGTCCCATTGCAGCGGCGAACCGTCCGCTGTCAGTTCTTCGGTCGGCTTCGGATTCCGCGACGGGTTCGCCTTCTCCCCCAGCAGCCGGCCGGAACGCAGATTGCTCTCCTGCAACAGCCGGTACAGCAGCCGATTCGCCGCCCCTTCCGCCTGATAGCGGCTGACCGTCAACGACGTGAACGTGGCGATTTCCGCCGAAGTGTATTGCGACAACGCCACGGCGGAAGCCACCAGAACGCCGACCAGCGCCATCAACGCCAGCGTTGTAATCAGGGCCATTCCGCTTTCGTTACAGTGTTTCATCCTGCTTTCCATAGGTTGAATAACGGGAACTGCCGGCCGTCCGGCGCAAATATTGCAATTCCGTACCGTCCGATTCGATGATTTTCATTGAAATCGCCGCCGGGAAACGCGGTGCGTCATTTTCATCCCACCGTCCCCGCCAATCGATTTTCTCCCTCCGGCGGTCGGCGTATTCGAAACGCACCTCCTTCACCGCCTCCAGCAACACCTCTTCCGTCGCTTCTTCCCGACCGGGTTCCGACTCCCAGTAAAGAATCGGCTGCTGCCGGTAACGCGCAACCAACTGTCCGGAGCGACAGAACAATTCAATAAAGCGCAAACCGCTTTCCTCTCCGCCGTTCACCCGATGGCGGTACCCCAGGATAACCCGGTCCGGCTGTCCGTAAAAAATCGACCGGTCCTTGCCGTTGCCGTCCGGCCAGACAAACGGCACCGCATTGGCCAGCACCACATCGGCGATCCGGTCCAGCCGCATTCGCGCTTCCAATTGCCGGCCGCCGGCCGTAATTCGTTCATAACTCTGCTGGACGCCGAACAACACCACCGAAGTCAACGTCCCGATGACGGCGAAGATCATCACCGCCAATACCACTTCCAGCAAGGTGAATTGCCGTTTGATCATACATTTCCGGCTCAAACGGTCGCGAATCAGGCTAATTTTCATCATATACCAGCACGTCCATATTCAACTCTTCCAATGGCGTTCGCTCCCGATCCCACAGTTGGATTTTCAAATGGCGCAGACGCCATCCGCTGCCCTGCCGGCGCATGATGCCGTCGACCTCCGCCTCGCTGCACACGGCGGAAACCCGATATTCATCGCTCAGGAAGCGCTGGTCTACCGTCGCTTCCGGGCCATACAACAGCAGATACTCCGCCGCTTGCGCCAATTCATGCGCCGCTTCCCATTGCTGCCGGTTCGCCTCCAGCCGTTCCGACGCCAACGCCAGCTGCCACAGCAAAGCCCCCAGGCCGCCGCTCAAAATCAGCATCGCCACCACCACTTCCAACAGAGTGAAACCACGAATTTTCAGGCTGAACCACTTCACGGCATTTCACTTTCCTGAACGCTTCCGGTCAGCGGCGACACCAGCAATTGCCGTCGTTCATCCTCCCAGCCGACCGTCAAAGTCAATTCGCCAGCCCGGCCGTCCGGGTAAAAAGTGACCATTGTCGTCTTTTCGGTCAATTCCTGATTTTCCCGCCGACGGCAGGTTACCCCTTCCGGCCATTCGAAGCTCTTCCGGCCATTGCTCCAGCCACGCGTGGCGGGATCGTAAACGACGGCAATCGCTTCCCGGCGGCCGACCGCCTCCCGGCGGGTCTCGGCCATCAAGCTCCGCAACTTGTTCACTTCGCCGGCCAGGCTGATTCCCAGCGGCACGCCGCCGACTTTAACGATGACGATGCTCAGGAGGATCAGCAGCAACACGACAATGCTGACCATCTCCATCAGCGTGTAGCCAGTTTGCCGGCCGCTTCGTTTCACTGTTCTTTTTCCGTCCAATTGCCGATATCGGCATCCTCGCCGGAGCCGCCCGGCTGTCCGTCGGCACCATAGCTGATGAGGTCGAATTCACCATGGTCGCCCGGTTTTTTGTAGACATATTCATTGCCCCAGGGGTCGGGCGGAATGGCTCCGCCCTTCAGGTAGGGCCCTTTCCATTTCTTATGATTGCCGAGGTTGGTGATCAAATTCTCCAATCCGCGGCTCTGGTCCGGCAGTTTGCCGGTATCCAGTCTGAAATTGAAAATCGCCTGCTCGATCAACCCGATCTGCAATTTGGCGGCGCTGACCTGTGATTTTTTCACATATTCGAAATACAGCGGCGTCGCCACCGCCGCCAGTGTGGCGATAATGACGATCACCACCACCATTTCAATCATCGTGAACCACTTTTTTCTGTTCGATTTCATCATTGTATTCCCTTTTATTTGATGACGTTCATCTCCATAATTGCCAAGAAAATGGCCAGCACCACCAGCAGGACGATAAAGGCCAGAAACAAGATCACCATCGGTTCGAGCAAAGCCAACAGGCGTTTGACTTTGACCCGGGTTTCGTCTTCCCGTTCTTCGGCCACCCGCTGCAACATATCGCCCAGTTCGCCGGATTCCTCGGCGATTTTCAGCATGGCCAGGCTGCTCCGATCCATGAACGAACTCACCGCCAGGGCGCCCGACAACCGGCTGCCGCCGCGCAGTTCCTGTTCGACCGCGGTAAAACTGCCGGCAATTTCACCGTTGCCGATTACCCGTCCAGCAATCCGCACCGCCGTCAAAATGTGCACATGATTGCGGGTCATGATCGACAAGGTCCGGACGAAACGGCCGATTTCCACCGACCGGAGGATCGGCCCGATCAGCGGCAGTTTCAACGCCACCCGGTCATGAACCCCTTTCAAACGCCCATTGCGGCGCGACGCCCGGAACCAGTAAATCAAGCCGATCACCAGCAACGGCCACAGCCACCAGACCGCCTGAATGGCATTGCCGATTTCCAGCATCATTTTCGTCAGCAGCGGCATCTCTTTGCCGAGATCTTCGAAGATTTTGGCAAAACGCGGAATAAAAACGGTAAACAGTAAAATAACCACCAGAAAAGTGACCGAAACGACGATGACCGGGTAAATGGAACTGGTGATGATAAAATCGCGAAATTCTTTGCTGTCTTTCAGGAAACGGCGCAGCTCCCTCACCACTTCCGGCAAACAACCGGATTCCTCGCCGCTTTCAAGCAGACTGCCGTAAAGCGGCGGAAAATGGCGCGGCATCTCCCGGACCAGCGCGGAAAAACTCCGGCCTTCGTGCAAGCCTTTGCGCAACTGCCGGATGACCTTCAAATCCGCTTCATTCAATGCCCCCTCCTCCAGGACGGCAAACGCCTTCTCCAGCGGAATGTTGGCCGCCAGCAGCGGTGCCAGCCGATTGGTGAACGCATAGACATTGAAACGGCAGCGTCTCATCTTCCAGATTGCGCCGCCGTCGCCCTCCTCTTCCAGAGCCAATTGTCTCACCGGCCTGGCGCCGAGCCGCCGCAATTTGCGCCGCGCCTCCGCCTCGCTGCCGGCTTCCACCCGCATCTCCGTTTCGCCGCCATCGCCTTTTAAAACCAGATACCGGAACTGCTGCATCAACCGCCGCCCTCCCTGACACTGGAAGCAATCCGCAAAATTTCCGCTTCGGTCGTGATACCGGCCGCCACCTTGTCCCGTCCGTCGTCCAGCAGCGGAATCATGCCATGACACACGGCAATCTCGTTAAGCCGGCTTCCCGGCTCCTTACGCCCCAACGCCGCCCGGATTTCCTCATCGAGGATCAACAATTCATAAATGCCGCTGCGGCCGCGATAACCGGAACCGCCGCAATTCCGGCAGCGCCCGTCCTGACTGCCGCTATGGCCGGAGGCCTGGCAGACGGTACACACTTTCCGCACCAATCGCTGTGACAGCACCCCGCACAGGGCGGACGAAATCAGAAACGGCTCGATGCCCATGTCGACCAGCCGGGTCAACGCGCCTACCGCGTCGTTGGTATGCAGAGTACTCAAAACCAGATGACCAGTCAGCGCCGCGTTGATCGCAATTTCCGCCGTTTCGCGGTCCCGGATCTCGCCGACCAGAATCACATCGGGGTCCTGCCGGACAATATGCCGCAGCCCGGCAGCGAAAGTCACCCCGATTTTCGGATTGACCTGCATCTGGCTCAGGCCGGCCAGTTGATACTCCACCGGATCTTCAATGGTAATGATTTTTCGTTTCCGGTCATTCAACTGCTGCATCACACTGTAAAGCGTCGTCGTCTTGCCGGAACCGGTCGGGCCGACCACCAGGATAATACCGTGCGGCAATTGGATCAACCGCCCGAACCGATTCAGCAGCGCCTGATTCATCCCCAATTCCCGCAAATCGAAACGCATTGCGTCGTTGCGCAGCAACCGCATGACGATACTTTCGCCATGCATCACCGGAATCGTGCTGATCCGGATATCGATATCGAACCGTCCGATCTGGAACTTTGTCCGACCGTCCTGCGGCAGCCGGCTTTCGGCAATATTCAAGCCGCCGATCAGCTTGATCCGGGAAGCGATCGCCGGGTAGTCGTTCACCGGCAACGACAGATATTCGCGCAGAATGCCATCAACCCGGAAGCGGATCACCAGAGACTCCTCTTCCGGTTCGATATGGATATCGCTGGCCGACTGCTCCAGCGCCTGGCTGAGCATCTCGTTGACCAGCCGCACGATTCTCGCTTCGCCGGCCAACTGCCGCAGCATACTTTCACTTTCACCGTCCTGCGGCGCACTCTCCGTCTCGTCCCAGTAAACTTTGGTAATCCAGCGCTCCAACAGCGTCCGCCGAACCAGTTGAAAAACCACCTCCCGATGAAAAAACTGTTCGAAAACATAACGGTGCTGATCCAGCAAATAAGGGTCGGCCGCCCAGATTTCCAAGACATTTTCATCCCAGCGGCCCGGCAGAATGGTATAGGAACTCAAATACTCTTCGTTCACGTCCGCCAGCTTTTCCGGCAAAACCAACTCATCCTCGTCCGGCGCCTCTACCTGCAATTCCCGGCAGTAAATCGCCAGCAAATCATTTTCGCTGAGCAACCCGCGTTCGGTCAGCATCCGGTCGGCTTCGGCCGGCGGCAGAAGATTCCGGCGCAGTTTTTCATATTCGTCACCGCACCGTTCGGCCAGAATTTTTTCCAGCCTTGAACGATATGCGGCACATTGCTCCGGGGTTATTCGAAAAACCATTGGTCCACATTCCCGCTGTGCTTGGCCGCCTTCGCGGCGTTGCCCGAGTCGGCGGCCTGTTCAAATTCCACCAGCCGGTCGACCGATTCCTTATAGCGTTTCAACAAATCATCCAGTTTCGTTTCGGCGGAAACGATATGCCCGGAAATCAGGATCAGCATTTCGGTGCGCTGGGTGGAAACATCGGTATCGCCGACCAGGCGCCGCAGGAACGGAATCGACCCGATGATCGGCACCGTGTCGAGGTTATCGGTGGTTTTCTCCCGGATGATGCCGCCGCAGATGATCGTCTGGCCGTCCTTGATGTTCATGACCGTTTTCAACACCCGTTCCTGGATTTCCGGGGAATCGATTTTGGAAGTCTTGTTCTCCTGCGCTTCGGAAACGGTCTGGTCCATCTTGATGGTAATTCGGCCGCCGCGGGTCACTTTCGGCATGATTTTCAAAATGATCCCAGTATCCTGATACTGGATATTGCGCACCAGGTTGGTCGATGCGTCGTCCGGATTGGGCACCACCGATTGGGTGTTGGTGATTTCCGAGTTGACGATCGGCACCTTGTTGCCGACCGAAATCTCCGCTTCGTTATGGCTGAGGATCAGCACCTGGGGACTGGAGATGACCTTGACATTGGTCTGCCCGGCCAGCGCATTGATATAGCCGTATTTTTCGTCCGGATTGTCCGGGTTGAAAATCCAGTATTTGGCGCCGTACTGGGAATCCTGCCCGGTGCCGGGCGCCAGATTCTTAAAATTGGTGCCGCCGAGGTTTTCAACGCTGCCGTTACCGCCCTGCATCATGAATTCCACGCCGAATTTCACCGAATCGTTCAAATTCACTTCGATGACCAGCACCTGCAGCAACACCTGCGCCGGAATCGTATCGAGCCGGTCGAGCAGCGCCTTGAGCATCGCATAAGTGCGCGGGGTAGTCCGGATCAGCAGCCGGTTGTGAATCGCATCGCCGAACACCTTCACCGGCACTTCGAACACACTGCCGGGTCCGTCGATTTTCTTGTCGGTACTCTTCGCTTCGCTTTCGCTGGAAATTGTCTCCGTCGACGCGGCGGCCGCCGCCGTATCTTTGCCGGCACTTTCCATCGTCATCGTCGTGCCTTCCACCGGAAACATCACCGACAGCGCCTTGACCAGCTCACCGGCTTCGCCGTTCTGAATGTTATAGATAAAAAGCCGCTCCTGTTCGCCGACTTCCGTTTGGTCCAGAATATTCATCCAAGTACCCAATTCCAGCAAGGCGTCCTGGCTGGCGGCGGCGGCCACGATAATTTGCAGACGGTCCAGACTGATCAACTGAATGGCTTCCGGAGCCGGATTTTCCTTATCCGTCACCACCGGAAAACCCAGGACCGGTAGAATTTCACTGAGTTCCGCCACCAGCCGACTGGCGGCTACCCGCCGACAGGGCAACACCATCTTGCACCACTCTTTGCGGACCGGCTGGTCCAATTCGGCGATCAGCACCCGCACTTTCGCCAAAACTTCCCGTGAATCCGGCACCAGCAATAAATTGGACTTTTCCAGTTCCAGCGGCGTCACTTCCTTGCTCAAAAACGGCTTGATCTGCGCAGCCAGATCCTTGACCGGAATATTCTTCAGCCGAAAGATTCCCAATTCCACCGGAGCGCCGGACGCGGTGGTGGCCACCTGCCCCAGCGCCGCCGCCGGCCGGATCTTCACCAACTGTCCGTCATACTCGGCAAATGCACCCGATAGATTCAGAATCTGGTTGAAAATCTGCCACAACTCTTTCCGGCTCAAGGGTTGGTTCAAATTGATCGTCACCGTTCCCGTGACGGCCGGATCCAACAGGTAGTTCAACTCCAACAGTTCGGCAAAAACCGGCACGACATCGGCCAGCGCCGCCGCATTGAAATTGAATTCGGCCTCCACCGGCGTCGGATCATCAAACTCCAATTGCGGCACCGGCGGCAATGTTTTATTTTCCAGTTCCGGCGGCAGCCGGAGAACCGGCGGATAAATCGGATCTCCTGCCACGATATGCGGATTGTCGCGAGTCACCATCTCCGGCATCGGCAGCATTTCCTGCACCAGGTTCTCCCGCGGCTCGTCCGGCTTGCCTTTCATCGTTTCAAACCACTGATTGCGCTGCTCTTCCGACGTCTGAGCCGATGCCTCTTCACTCGCCGGCTCCGTTTCCGAAGAAACACAGCCGGCCAGAATCAGGCAGCAGGCCGCCATACGACAATATTTCAGACAATTATCCAACATTCCCCCCCGCGCTCCTTTTCATCAAGGCTGCTTTTCCTTCAACGGCAAAATCAGGCGTTCCCCGTTCCGTTCCAAAATGGCCTGACGATCCGTCAGTTCCAACAACGTATAATCCCCGACTTGATCGCCGAGGTAAAATACCGTCGGCGGCTTCTGTTTGGCATCCGGTGCGCCGGAGACACCGGTAATGATCGCTCCGGCCTGCGAACCATAACCGAAGATGCCGGTCAATTTCAGCACCTGGGTCGGCAGCACCGCCGGAGCACCGGCCGCCGCCGTTTCCGCCGGCGGCGCTTTGCCCCGCAAAGGATGAAAAATATTGCCGGCGGCAAACATTTCCGGCGATACCGCCGCCACCATTTCCTCGTCGCCGGCGGCAATCACCGTTCCGACCGGCAATTCGCTGCTCGTTTCGATCGAGGCGCGGCGGGACAGCAATACCGCCGCCGTCAGCAAGACCAGCGAGACGCTCGCCAGCAGCAACCAAAAAGCTTTCAACCGGCGTTGGTTCATGGTTCCTTCCCTTCCTCCGATGCCCCGGGAATCCAGTTCAACATGGCGACCGTCGCAGTGACGGTCAAAAGGTCCGACTCCAACTGTCCGGCCGGCTTGATCGTGCTGCTGCGCCAATAAAGACGCGGAGCCGAGCGGTAAAAATCCTCCAATAGCCCGATCAACTCCATGCTTGTGCCTTCGGCCGTGAAATCCAATTCATACAGCGCCACCTGGTCATTCAGCACCTGACAACGCACATCCCCCATCGAGCGAACCCGCAAGTTATTCCGGCCAAAACTCTTTTCCGCCCGTTCACGCAATGAAGCCGCCGCCACCGCGCCATCCGCCGCCAGCGCCATCCCCCGGTATGACCGCATCGGCGCCAACTCATCCGCCAATTGCTGGGAGGCTTCCACCGTTCGGGACAAGCGGTCCTGAAGATTACGGATGCGGGTTTCCTGAGCAGCTAGGATTCCGGAAGTGAACGGCAATGGAGCGCCGACGGCAGTCACACCCCAGATGCCCAGGCTCAGAAACAACACGCCGATTCCCGCTTGCATCAACAGCAACGGCATCTTGTATTTTTCCTTCATGGCCGCCGGCTCCATAATTTCACATAATAAAACATCTGCTGGTCGCCGCCGCTGCTTTTGCGCACATTGATCAGATCGCAATTCGGCAACGCTTCCAGCTTCTTATACAAAGCAGGATCATCCTGGGCGGAAACAATGACCAGATCAAAAGCCCCATCGCTCTGGCTGACGCTCGACACCCACATCGTTTCCGGCAATACGTCTTTCCAGTCATTCAGCACCGGAGCCATAACCGCCAGACCGATTTTACTCTCTTTCAATGTCTGCAGCAACTCATGCTCTGCCGACAATTCTCCGAATTGGCGCTGGGCTGCGGTCAGTTCGCGTTTCAAATTTTGTTCCAATTGATCCAGCACCTGGCGCTTCTGTCGAAAATCCTGATATTTGCCCCCCAGGAAAATGAAGGCCAAACCGAGCAAACAAAGCGACAGCAGCCAGTAAATCCTCTGGCTGCGGCGGTAACGGACCGGCTTCAAATCCAGCGGAATCACTTCGGCGGCCCACGACAACTGACGCCGGTCAAAATCCTCTTTGAGATATTGCAGCAACGCTTCGACGGGCTCTTGCGCTTCAGCAGCGATTACCTGGGTCGGAATCAAACAATCACAACGCCAATTCTGCTCCCGCAACGCCGCATATGCATTTTCCAACACCCGTTTGCCGACTGCAAACAACCGGAAATGCCGGCCATCACCTTTGAAACTCCGATATCCCCACTCCACCCGGTCCAGCGCGACCGGCAAACGAGCCTCCAATTCAAACTGCAGGGCCTGTCGCAAATTGCTTCCCTTCAATATCCCGGGCAGCACCACTTCAAACACCACGCATTCCGGAAATTTGCCGGTAACGAAAATCCAATCGGCTAAAACATCGTCTTTGAATGGTTCCGGCTCCGCCCCCAATTGCAGCATGCGGCGCCCGGCCACGCCGAAGCGACGATTCAGATGTCCGTCCGCATCGATTTCGATAATCTCAAAATTCATTTAGAATTTCCCAAGATGCACTCCCTGCCCCATTGTTTCCCCGGCTGCGAAGTCCATCCGCCCCGCATTTCCCGGCAGTCCCCATCCTTTTCCCACCCGGTCAACCCCCGTTCGAATTTACCCATATCCCAGCTCTGTCTATGATACGATAACACGCTTTTGTGCCTTTACAAATTTCTTAAGGCAGTAATTTTCACTCTCAAAAATCGACGAAAACAGTTTTCAAAATTGATCTATCAAGCCAAGATGATCGTCACGATATTTTTTAGGGTCAATCCGGCAACGACTTCTATTTTTCCATTGAACTCATCCGATTATACTTATAAAAACCAGATCATTCATTTGACTTCTTTTTCACGGCAGCTATTTTAAGAAAAACAGGGGGCATTCGACATGGAAACATTAGACTGATCGAAGGAGATTCTCATGACCGCCATTCCCAAGACACAACTGAGCATACGGCTGTTTCTCCAACTCTGGTGGAGCTTCTTCTGGAAATTCGGTGTCACTCTGACGTTTTTATTGCTGGGCAACGGCTTATTGGTCAATTGGCTCCAGCGTACCGGACTGCCGTACCTGCCGCTGCTGGCGGTCCTGTTTTTATTATGCATGACCGCAATGATGCTCTCTTCTTTTTTAGGGTGTCATTTCCTGTTCGGTTATCCATGCGGAACAATCGGTTTGCTGCAACCGACATCCTGTTCGGCTCTTCTGGGTATCCGAGTCAAAATCTGGTTGGCTTTTTTCTGGCGTTATTTGTTGTTTTTGTTATTTTTCGCCATTTTGTTCTGCATCTCATGGGTTTACCTTGTCCAATGGAGCGGCGGCAATGTTCCTCTCGCATTGAATTATACTCGTTATCTGGCCTTATTCGCCAATCTGCCGGCCACCATGCTGGCTCTCGCCCTCCTATTGTCTCCCAAACGAAAGCTGCTGCATATCCATCCGTTTCCACTCCCGGAAACGCAAGGTTAAAAATGCTGTAATGCCGACCTCGAAGCAAGCAATCCGTCGCTTATGCAAAAATCGGATACGGATGATTATGGATACCGCGAGGTGAGTTTTTATATGATGAAAGTCGCACTTCTTACATAAATGAAATATCATATCCGGCTTATAATGATGTTTTGAAAATTCGAGACCGAGAGAAATTTATAAATGGCAGTTGGACTATCGCCCCCGGGAGTGTCCGTATAACCGATCGGCAGGAAGTAGAAGACTTATCGGAGAAAGAGTGAAGTCATGAAGTGGACTTATGGTATTTTATTGATGTTTGCCGTTTGCTGGTTGTCTGGTGCGGAAACCCGTTTCAGAGAACTGTCGATCGCTCCGTTTGTCAAAGGAGAAACCGCAAAAGTAGAATTTCAGAACCTCAGCCAAACGGAGCAGGCTCTTTCCGGCTGGAGTCTTTGGGATGGCCGCGGTCACTCCCTGGTCATTCCGGACGGGGTTATGCTGGCGGGCGGCGAAGTGCTGTCCCTGGAGCTGCCGTCCGGGATGCTGTCCGATCGTTTTCTGGAGGAGTGCGCCCTGTATTCCGCCGCCGGGCGTTCTTCGGCAATATTGGAGGATTATGTCCAGTGGGGACATCGCATTTATCAGAAAGGGCGCAAACGGACTCTGAATAAGAATCTGATTGTTCTGCGTCAGTTTGACGAATCTGCAGGCGCCTGGCGAGTCTCTATCTTTGTCTTCGGTTTATTGAAGCCGGCCGGCGAATTTCAATATCAGCTCAGTAAAGCTCGGGATTTTTCTGCTTGGGAGGTAGAAAAAATTACTCAAAAGAGGCTTTGGTATCCCGAGGTGCCGAATGGGAAATACTATTACCGGGTGCGTGAAATTTCACCCGGCCGAGAAGGCCGCTGGAGCGATCCGCAACCCTTCAGGGTCAATCTGCTGACTCCTTGCCAAAAGCCGTCCCGGAATAATTTTCAGCCTTTCAAATACTAAAAAAACCAGACTTCTGTGAAATATAATATATAAAAAACAATCGATAATTCATTGTCTTAGCCGTTCGGGAAATTCCCGGGCGGCAGCTCATGCCGGGAAAGGGAGAAATATGGTAATAAAACAGCCGTTCTTCGTAAAATTGCTGACCGCCATTTGGTTGCCGGCGATTTTTTATGCCTCAGCGGGTGATATTCATCTGAGTGAAGTTGTCTTCTTCCCGCGAGGAGAACGTCCGGTGATGATTGAATTGGAAAATACTTCTTCCGCCCCTGTTGATCTGGCCGGTTATCTTCTGGTAGATCAAAACGACTTCATCTACGAATTTCCGGCATCGTCAGTGATAGCCGGGAACGGGCTGGCTGTAGTGGTTTTCGGCTTTCCGGAAGAAGAAAAAGGTAATGATACGGTCTTGTGGCTTTATTGTACCCAGGAAGGTTATGAGAAGGCGTTTCGAAATTGGACGGAACAAAGTTGTCGGTTATATTCGCCTTCGAGTACCGACCGGCAGCTGGGGGAGTTGATCGATAAGGTCTGTTGGATTGCCAAAAATAGCGATACCCCAGAGCCTTATTGTTTCAATATGCTCTTTCATGGATACTTTGTCGGCGGTAATCTGGCGCGTTATCGTAACCGGAAAACTGGGGAATATTCAAATTGGTATATGACTTCGGAAGATGACCAGAGTATCGGGGAGACTAATCCAATTCCCCGTCCTCTATCTGTTAATTCTTTTAAAGGACAAAGTGTTTTAGTTTCACCATCAGAATTAGATCATGTGAGAATTACGATTCCTCTGAGGTGGAAATATGGTGCATTTAAATTGAAAGATGATGGTTTCTTCCGTTTACAAGTGGCAGAGGATCCATTATTTAAAAAAATAATGAAAGAGGAAAAAGTTAATATTCCCGAATATATTTTTAAAACTGCTCCGGTTTGCTTCTACTGGCGGGTGCGATATGAAAATGCGTCCGGCGTAAGCGAGTGGTCGAAAGCTGATTACTGGAATACTTCCGTATATTTGACGGATCATCCTGATTATGTTGGCTATGAGGTGGAAAAATGAAGATAACGATTGGATTGTTGACTGTCCTTTGTTGCGCATGCTGTTTATTGGGAGAAGGTGTGCGTTTGAGTGAGATTACGTTGAAGCCGACTCTCGATGCCGGTCCGATGATGGTTGAGCTGCAGAATACCGCCAAAAGTGAGGTCGATATCAGCGGCTGGACGTTGTGGGATAGTGAGGAGCATTGTTACGAATTTCCTCCGGAAACCGTATTGTTGCCGGGAGAAACAGCTGTCGTTGTATTTGGAGAGCTCGAACAAAATATTTTGTCTCCGGAAAGTACAGGTAAGGTTCTGGTGTGTGACGCCCCCTGGGCTGCGGAAGCATTTCAAGATGACTGTCTGGAAGAATGTGCGTTGTATTCCAGTCGGGACCGTATGGGTGAATATCTGGAAGATTATATTCAGTGGGGGCATCGTGCATATTTAATGGATAAAGTTATTTCAGTAAGCAAACATCAGGCTTTGGAGAATGGAATATTCGAAGATGATGTAATGATAAGAGAAGCTGTTGCAAGCAATAAGCTGAAAGAGGCAAAACAGAATTTTCTTCGTCAGAAACATTTAGTTCAAACAATATTTTCTGATGGAAATGTACCCGGTAGAAGTATTGGTATTATTCTAAATCGAAAATTGAAGTATGATCATGATTTTCGTTCACTTTCCCAGCCGCTTTTATCTTGGTTTGTCTATCTGCCGGAGGAAACTTCATTGGGGCGGGAGAATCCATTGGTTGTTCCGCGGTTACGGGAGTTAATGAAGGAAGTTCGAATTTTTTTGAATTGGCAAAAAGAGAGCAAATTTTTTGCCTTGTTCAACTGGGATGGTCATATAACAGAAGATGGCAATTACTATGTTCAAATTTCTTCTAGTGCGGATTTTCATGAGTTATTACACGAATATCGAGGACAGGAACGTCAGTTTCGCTTGGAATTACCTCCCGGTGATTATTATTGGCGGATTCGTACGGAGAGCGGGGAAGAAGTCGGCAAGTGGTCGGAGGTATTTGATTTGTACATTCGTGATGTCAGTAAATAATAGCTAATAGCGTCAAGAAAAACTCAACAAAATTGGTGTATCAGAACAACAAATTCATCGGGATCCGGACGCGATGAAGCCGGGGAAACGTCTCTACTGGTTGTGCGGAGCATTGGCGCTGGTGTCGTTGCTGGGCTGGTGGGTGCATTTCGGTATTTGAATATGGCATGATCAGCGAACACAGGTCTCCTGTATTCGGGCAGAGGACGGCATAAACATAGCTGTATTGACGAATCCGTTGTGAAGGTAATTGAGGGCGGATTTTTTGCGGCGCCAGCAGGGAACCGGATTGGACATGCGTCCGAAGATTCCTTCATCCTAGAAATAGACTTCCAGTGATTCGTCGGATGTGAGATTCTGTTCTTTTCTGGCAAATTCGAGTAGTTTTTTTAAAAGCCAAGAATATTACCAATACTCGCATCTCCTTTTCCTCGTATAAGATCTATGCCGATGTTGCACAATCAAGCATGGTCAAATATTATGATATAATACTATACCATCGGGATGAAACTCAATCAAGATCAATGCGAAAAGCTGGCTCAGGCTGAAGTTGATTTTGTTCCAACGCGGCAACACACAATCCTTCACCCACCCAACCGCAGCAAGCCTCCGGGTTGCTGTCCTGTTATTGCCGAACCGCAACCCGGAGACCGGAAACTTTCATTATTTCCATTTTCTGCCTGGCATGGTTCGGAACGATTTTCGCCGGAATCAGCAGCGGCGCAGGGGATGAGCACCGCCTCGGCTCCTTGCTCGGCATATCGATTTAAAGCAGATTCACTGCTGCGCATTTGACAAACACGCGGTTTTGAACTAAGGTAATAACCAAGAAGAGATCAAGTTGCGTTTATCCACAAGAATGATTCATCAAAGCAGAGGAGTTGTAAAAATGAAAAAAATTCTCATCGTCGCCACCAATAACGACCGGATGGGCAATTCCGGCCATAAGACCGGCATGTGGCTGGAGGAATTCACGATTCCCTACTATCTGTGGTTCGATCATGGTTACGCTATCACGGTAGCCTCCCCGCGCGGCGGCGCGATTCCCCTTGATCCGTCCAGTCTGAAAAACAGCGATAAAAATGAATACAACCGGCGTTGCGCCGGCGAAAATCAGCGCATGCTGCACAATACGCTACCATTGGCGGACTTAAAAGCGGAAGAATTCGACGCCGTTTTTTATCCCGGTGGTCACGGTCCGCTGTGGGACTTAGCAGAGGATGCCGAAAACGCTCGCCTGCTGCGGGAATTCATCACCGAAAAGAAATTGGTTGCCGCCGTCTGCCACGGTCCGGCTGCTTTCGGTGAAAATACCAAATTATTTGCCGGCTGCAAGGCCACCTGTTTCTCCAATTACGAAGAACAATTGGTCAAACTGGATAAGCTCGTCCCCTTTTCACTGGAAGACCGGTTGCGGGCGGCGGGAATCGTCTACAGCAGCGAACTGCCCGGCCGTTCCCATGTCGTTACCGACGACGCGCTGATCACCGGCCAGAACCCGCACTCCAGCAAAGGCGTTGCACTGGCCGTCATCCAGTACTTGGACAAAGTTGTCTCCTGATACCCGGCAAACGGTTCCCCGCAACGCTGATCGCTCCGCTTCGTCGGAGCAAAACCATTTTCCGCCTTGCATTCCCGCTGTCACTCACCGGGAACAAAGCGGGCGTCGTATTCTGTCCGGGTCATCGAATAACAAACATCATCATGGATGAGACCACTGTACAATTGGCTGGCCTGCCGCAAGGTTCCTTCGTAATGAAAACCGCATTTTTCGATCACTCTGGCGGAACGGCGATTAAACGGATAGTGGTAGATCGACAATAGTTCGTAATGCCGTACCCGAAAAGCATATTCAATCACTTTTCGGGCGGCTTCGGTCGCCAGCCCCCTGCCCCAATACGGTTCATCCAACACATAGCCAAGCATCCCCGCCCGTTCATTGTTCCGCTTCCGGTCGGCATGGAGTCCGATCGAACCGATTACTTTGCCGGATATCTTTTCGACAATCGCCCACACCTCCTGCTTGTCGATAAATTCTTTCAGCCACTTGGCCGATTCGGTAATATCGGCATGCGGCTTCCAGCCGGCCGCCGGACCGACGTGCGGATTTTTGGCATAAGCATAAAGATCCGCCAAATCATTCTTCCGGAATCCTCGCAAAAATAATCTTTCCGTCTTCAGTCGTTCCATTCAAGCCACCTCACGTTCCGTATCAATATTTTTTCAAAAAGCAATTCTTTTCGCACTCCCACTGCCGTATCGCATCAATATTGCTTTGTTTTCAGCCAATTACAACGGACCGTCCATGAAAAATTCAGATTTCGCCAGCCAGTCCTTGTCAAGCAACCGCCCTCAAATCCTCATAATTCTGCCAGAAACCGGTAATTCATACTTGACAAAACCCGCAAGGCTGGTATATTCTATTTTTATACCGATTCCATGTTGCGGGGTGGAGCAGTGGTAGCTCGTCAGGCTCATAACCTGAAGGCCGTTGGTTCGATTCCAACCCCCGCTACCAATGAAATCCGCGGACTCAGTGCTGAGTCCGCTTTATTTTTGTCTTGATTACGAAGTGATTACAGCTCAATAGTCCTTGCTGGAGCTTTTGTTCTGCTTCTTGCTGATCCTGTCCGTCCCCGTCCGGATGACGGGGTTTCGGAGCCTTTGAACACTGGAAAGTGTAATCAAAGTGTAATCAAATATAGCGGGGAACGCTTCTAAAGTCAAGCCCGATTCTGAGCCTGACGAGCTGCCACTGCTCCACCCCGCGACATGAACAAGGAACATCAGCACTTTGGAAGCCTGTCAATATACCCGGCTTGGAGGCATCAAAACAGGGCATTCCCGGCTTGCGGAAGCCTGGCTGTCATGGGGAATATCGGCGGTTGGAGCATAACCCTTCCTTTATGTATGGAGTTGATTGTTTCTGAAGTCCGCTCCCGGCTATCTTCCGTAAGGAAAGCTCTGGGTCTGTACCATGATGATTACCGGAGAGCGGGGCCGTGAATGGCCCCGATCTCCGGCATAAGCTTTACGACACCATCACCAACAGGGGCGACGGTCTCTTATTCATTGAAAAGCCGGTAGTCATTGTCGCGTCCTGACCGGATTCTGGCGTTGATGGATGAACGGAATGGTATCGGCAGAGTGAAACCAGACTGCAATCTCTTGAACAGGCCGCACCGGCATCTTTGTCCATGTGTTCGCAGGCGGCAACGCTTGCCTGAAGGATAATGCCCTTGACCCGGCAAATCGGTTTCCTGATTCCAGAGCCCTTAAAACAGATAATCCTGTCGATCTTCAGTCATGGGTTCCCATTGCTTTTTGTATTTCGCAATCCTCCTGCCGACCTCCTTCAGTTCTGATTGCGTCAGGAAACCGTTGGACAAATATTGTTCTGCCAGCCCGGAAAGGGTCGGCGCATCTGCTTTATTGAAGCCGGTTCCATTCTTGCGGTTTGTCTTTCCATCGGATCTTTCCTCTCCGGTCTGATTTCGGTAGACAATCAGCAACTTGTCAATATCCGAGTGTGAGGTGATCCTTTGCTCTTCTTCGACTGAAGCGGAGAAAAGCGGAAACTCCGGCAGAGCGGGAGCCTTTGCAGACGGGAGCGTTTTTCCTTGAAGTTGCGCCAACAGCGCCATGACAGCGGCTTCATGCTCCTTCGGAATCGTCAGCGTGATCTCTTTGCGTTCCGGCTCCGGCTTTTCCAGTTGCCTGTAAAAATCAATGACCGCCGGATCAAGAATGACATCTTCCGCGTAGAGCCGGCGGTCAATCCGCAGGTTTCTGATGCTGCGGCAGCGGGAGAGCGCGGTGTAGAGCTGTCCGTGAGAAAAGCAGCCGCTTCCGAGCTTCAAAGCAACCCGTTCCAAACTCAGGCCCTGGGACTTATGCACTGTGATCGCGTAAGCGAGCTTCAAAGGAAGCTGGACGAAAGTTCCAACCTCCTTTTGCCGGATCACCTCTTTTCCGCTGATCCGATCCGTTTCCAGCTCATACTCCATATTAGTCCATTGAGTCGGCTGGATCGACACATGTTTTCCGTTATCCAGAAAGACTTGCACGGCAGGAGTCGAGGTCTGCGTGATCCCTTCAACCACCCCCACTTCACCATTCACATATTCAAATTCGCCGTCCGGGGTACGTTTGTTGTTGAGCACCATCACCCGTGCTCCTATCTTGAGCTCTAAAAGCGGAGAGGTCGGATAATCCCGTTCTTGAAACTTCCCGGTGACCACCGCCCGGAAGATGAAGTTCTCACCGGTAAGCAGACTCTTCTGAACCATGTTCAAGGTCTGCGCTTCCCGATTGGTGGTGCAAAGATAGACAGGTTCCGGTTCCAGCGGCGGCTGATTGGCACAGAGCTTCGTCAATGCTTCCAAGACATTCATTCCATCGGTCGAACCGTCCAAATGAATATCCGGGGATTCCAGTTCGCCGTGCCGGATATGATTCAGGATTAAAAGAAAAAGATTGTCGTTCTGCTGACGGTGTACCGTCTTCAGGAAGATATTGTGGAAGTTCGCCTGTCGCCACAAAGCGGTCTGGAACGCATAATACCCACCTAATTCGTGATTCAGATAGGAATCTTCCGTTTCCGTCTTTACCACAGGCGGCAGCTGGAAGAAGTCGCCGACCAGTATGAGTTGTTTCCCGCCGAACGGTTTCTGCTGACTGCCGCCACGGGCCAAAGAGCGAAGACGAAAATCAATCGCGGCAAAGATATCGCTTCGTACCATCGAAACCTCGTCGATCACAATGGTCTTGACCTTACGGATCAGCGCCCGGTGCGACTTGCTGCCGACTTCTTCTATGGAATCCGGGGTCATCAATCCCGGTTTCAGCAGGAAGAAACTGTGTAAGGTAGCACCTCCTACATTGATGGCGGCAATACCGGTCGGAGCAAGAAAGACGCACTCGCGGGTACATCGCTCCCGGAATTCCCGCAGGATAGTGGATTTCCCGGTTCCGGCCTCCCCGGTCAAAAAGACATTCTTGCCGGAAAGCATCAGGCGTAAAGCCTTCTCCTGCTCCGGACTCAGTTGTATATCTTCACTCATTTATTATTGCATGGAAGGTTGAACCGGAATCATCATCTGATACGACAAGTTACCAGGTTTCTTTTCCTGCTCACGCCTCATCCTTTCATTTGGCTGTCAGGAACCAGTAGATACAGCAGACACACATGATCAGGTATGGGAATATTCCCCACATGGGCTTCTTGAGCAGCAAGCCGACGCAAATCTCAACCTAAACCGGCTGTCATGGAAATCACTCGCAGTCCTGCTCCGGCTTGGCATCCTCTTTCTCATTCTCAATGCGTCCCAAGATGCGCGTGAGGCGTTCCGAACGGCCAGGACGAGGTACTTTCTCGTATGGCATCGTTCGGAGATACTCAGCGATACTTTCCGTGTTTTCCGGTGGGCGCTTCTCCGCAAACTGAGGCTGGTAATGAAGTAACGAAGCCCAGTTTATCCCATTCAACTCGTGCCACTTGTCACATCGGGGAGAGAACTGAGGTTGGTGTATCAAAAGATTGCTCCAATTTCGCCCATTCATCTTCAACCACCCGTTTACCTTGTCACACTCCCCGCTCAAGGTAGGTTGGCTACTCAGAACCCTCGCCCAGTCACTGCCGCTCAATTCACTCCATTTATGATATTCTTCATACTTCGAAATGAATTGTGGCTGTGCAGCCATGAGGGAGCTCCAATAGGAGATCGAGAACTCATCCCACAAGTAACAACGATCGGCAAGCTCCGGGTGTTCGGGTAACAGCTTACTCCAGGCTTCTGCGTGCAGTACCTCCAACTTGAGTTTCTCCACAAAAAGCGAGCATTTGTCGGTAAAATTATTCCAATCGCTTTCTGTGAACAACTCCCATGGGCAATGGGGTTCCAACTGAGGTTGCTGTTGTAACACAAACCCCCAAGCCCATCCCAGTAGTAACTTCATTACCCTCTGGTCAAAATAAGGATATAGTTGCGGCTGTTCCGAAACAATGAGATGCCAGAAAGAACTCAGTCCCTTCCAGTCGGAAACCTTATCTGCAAATTGCGGCTGCCTTCCCAAAAGCTCAACCCAATCACTACTGTTCAACTCATTCCATTTATCAAACCTTGAAGCGAACTGCGGTTGATTACATAGAAGCTCAGTCCAATCACTACTGAACAGCTCATTCCATTTATCAAACCTTGACGCGTACTGCGGTTGATCAGATAGAAGAACAACCCAATCATGAGGCTCCAACTCATTCCATTTATCAAACCTTGACGCGTACTGCGGTTGCTTGCTTAAAAGCTGCGCCCAGTCTCTTGCCTCAAACCAGTCCCAATGTGTGAATGATTGGAGCCATTCCGGTTCAGCGGTGAAGATGTAAACCAGCTCAGTCATGAGATCATTATCCGGACGGGAGGTGAGGTGATCAAAGTCACCGTTACGGAATGCAACCGCTACTTGTTCGATCTCTCCCAAGTAGACCGGAACCAGAACTTCTCCCCATAATAGATTCAGCTTCTCTTTGAATGTATCCATGATACTCCCTCTTGTTGTACTTCTTCGAACGTCATTTGCTCGATATTCCATTTGTTTTTTGCTAACGGGAGATAAGGCTAATGCCGTTTGGGGCCTTCCATATCCCTGTATAGCTTCCCGGTAAACAGGCAGCCTCAGAGGTCTCCATCCCGTGCGATCATGGTACCGGAAGAGCTATTTAAAACCAGATGCTTACTTCGGCGCGTTAAGCTGTTCCGGATATGCGGCCGAACTTGGCGTACGTGAGGACGGAGAGGCATTCCGTCCTCCTCAGATCACTCAGTCTGATTCTCTTTCTCTATCGTCTTCCTGGCTTGGCAGAGGAGGTAACTGCTTGCGGATGATCGCCACCAAGCGCTGTTCATCCGGGGTCAGATCGCATTTCGCAAGTTTTCTCACGATCTCCTCCCAATAGGAACGATTCACGAACGGCCGAAAGGGGTCCAGTACGAAGATTCCATACTTGTCCAGCGTTCTGACAAGATTCTTTCTGAAGAAGATCAGATCATCATCAGACTGTATGCATTCCTTCTCGCCTTTTCCGGATTCAAAGGCGATCTTCTTACGCAGCATTGCCACATACAGGACGGCTGGCGTTGTAACCCGATAGGCGGGACCGGCAATGTCTACAGCAGTCCAAATTCCAGTCAGCGCCCAGCCCACCGGTCCCACCATAATAGAAGCCGCATAGGTGATTGTAGCCATGGTGCCAAACGCCAAGCCATGTCCCAGGATGGCTTTTGCGATAGCAGAAACCAGAATCACCGTGATCTGATACGACTTGAAACCGCCTGCGCGGAACAGAGCTATTACCGCCGCAGTCAGTGCCGCCCCCTTCGCGGAGAAATGAAATGTACCGCCTGATGCTTTTAATAGTTCGCGTTTCTCTTCATCGCTCATTCGCTCCAAGGCTTTCTCCAGCACCACGCGGAGAATGGAATCTTCTATCATCTCTGCGGACTGTTTCTTGTTGTAGGGAACTTTCAACTTCGCCGCAACGTCGCAGACAATGGACTGATAGGCCGGTCCCTGGCCTCGGTAGAGATTCGCGAAGCTGTTGCCGCCGAACTCGCAGAGCTCCGCAGCGATGGCATCCGCATACATCCGGTGGTTCGGGTGGTGTTTCTTATAAGCCTCATACGCCCCCAGGGTACTCGTGAGTTGCTTTTGGAGTAAATTCACCAGGAATTCAAGGTCTTGGTTGTCCGCCATCCTGAGTACCGGACTCAGGTCCTGATCAAAGAATGCTCCCATGATTTCTGCTCTCCTCTGTGGTATTAGTGGTTTATATGCCAAGGATTATATGGAACAGTACCCCTGTGGCAGTGGCAGTTCCGGTGCGGCACGTTGGGCAGTGGAGAGGGTGAGTTCGGATATGGCATGGGCGACCTCCTTGGTTGGGAAGCGCCACAAAAAAAGAGGACGCTTCCAGTTACAATCCCTAAGGTCCCGCCAAGAACCCGTCAATAAGTGTAAAAAGAAGCGTCCGGAAGTCGAAGATGTGAAGACACAAATCGACTACCGGCGTTCTTTTCAACAGCCTTATTGACTGGGTCAAATGTACTTTCAACTTGGCGGGTTTTAGGGATACACTTGATGAAAAGAATACGGTATATCGGGAAACAGCACAGCCGTGGCAACACGGCTTATTGATACTATAACCACCTGAAAGCAATAAGTCAAGCGTGTACCGGATGCTTGTCCGGCTATTCTTTCTGCTGTCGCGCAGATCAATCTGTTTCAGGCGAATATTATTTTGGTAAGAAGCAACCTGCCGGTCGATGGTTGACCGGCAAGGCTGCTTTTCACTTTCTTTGCCTGAAACGACTTTCCGACGTGATAATTACAACGATCCAGTCCTATTTACCGGCAAACGCCTCTTCATTCTTCGTCTTCGAATCGCTCTTTCGCTTGCGGTAATAGTTCCGGACGCTCTTATCGCCCTCGTTATCCAGAAAGAGGCAATACGGCAGGCTGTCCGTTGTCCGGTGCTTGACGACACAGCGGCAACAGACGCCATGATTCGGACAACTCTTCTTCGGACAGGCGCATTCTTTGACATTGGCGCAACTCATATCGCAATCCCCATGGTTACAGTACACGTGAAGTAAAGTCCGATCAGCAGGAATATGATTCCGGTAATCCGCTGAGCCCAGAGTTCGAACATGGCCAGCCGGTGATATGTCCTGCCAAGCTGATTGACTCCAAATGCCAGCAGAAAAGCAAAGAACAAAACCGGCAAACCGGTTGCCGTTCCGTAGATCGCGGGCAGCAACAGCCCGGAGTTGAACTTGATCGCCAGCGGGAGCAGGCTCCCGAAGAAGAGAGCCGCCGAAGTACCATTGCGACCAGAATCAGCAGCGGCCCCATCAGGAGATTCATATACTTTTGCAGCAGATGGGAAAGAGCACGCGGTCGCGCGGCTGGGTGCGGAAATAGGCGATGCACGCTTCAAAGAGCGACAGTTTCTTCTTGGGCGTGCGGCACTCCGGCGCGGGATTTTCCGGCTCGCTCACAATCCGGTCGATCCGGCTGACTTCAAACTCTTTGCCGCTGGACTGGCTTCGGACGCGCCAACCGTGTTCGAGGATCTCGGTAACTTCGACGGTAACGAGGTGTCGTCCGATTTTTACTTCGGCGACAGCTCCGACACAGATGCTTTCTTCACACATAACAGGCTCCTTTCGTTGAGGTTAGCCATACATAAGCATGGAGTTTTCACTAATCCACCAAACTATTCAAGATAAAGGAATTATATATGGAAGATTCTTTGAAGCTGACCGCGCTTCCGCGCGAAAAGCTCATTCTTCTGCTGACGCAGGCGGGGTCGCGCACCATTTCCGACGGCGTCCTTGCCGCCGACGTGGAAGCCGGCGCGCCGCAGAATCCCGACGGTACCTTCAATTTGATCCAATACGCCGCGTGGCTGGCGAAGCAGAATGGAGGCGGAGATGCCAATCAATCCGAGTAGTATGCGCGTGGTGGATGTGGCGCGGCTGTTGAACTCCACCGATTACGGCTTTGTGCTGTCGCAGGGACAGCTTTACCGCGACTTCAACCGCGCCGGATGCCGCATTGCCGCCACCGACAATCCGCGCAACATCAATCTTTTGAAATACATCGCGCATCTTTGCGACGAACTGCACGCTCCAGCAGTGACTGCCGGCGCACGCTCCTACGATGAACGCCGTGAAGCGGAACGGGCGCGACAGGCGGAACAGTCCGTAAGCGGGCGCGACATCGGCGCTCTGCCGGACGTGGCGAATGGTGAACGCAAAGCGGCGGGCGAGAAAAATTTCCGCTTTTTCTGCGAATCCTATTTTCCCGAAGTCTTTCATCTCTCCTGGTCGCCGGATCACCTGAAAGCGATTGGGAAAATTGAAACCGCGGTTCTGCAGGGTGGATTGTTCGCGCTTGCCATGCCTCGCGGTTCGGGTAAATCGACGCTCGCGGAAGCGGCGTGTTTGTGGGCGATGCTTTACGGGCACCGCGAGTTTGTGACCCTGATCGGGGCGACGGAATCGGCAGCACTGGAAATGCTCGACTCAATCAAAACCGAACTCGAAGTCAACGAACTATTGGAACAGGATTTTCCTGAAGTCATCTACCCCATCAAAGCGCTGGAAGGGATTGCCAACCGGTGCGCCGGTCAGCTCTACAAGGGCGAACGCACCCGCATTTCGTGGACGTCTGGCGAGATTGTCCTGCCGACCATCGCCGGAAGCCGTGCGTCCGGCGCGGTAGTGCGGGTTTCCGGCATCACGGGGCGAATCCGCGGAATGAAGTTCAAAAAGCAGGACGGGCGTACCATCCGCCCCAGTTTGGTCATTATCGACGACCCGCAGACGAGTGAAAGCGCCGGCAGTTTGGAGCAGACCCGCAAGCGTGTCCGTGTGCTTGCCGGCGACATCCTTGGTCTTTCCGGACCCGGTGAAAAAATATCGGGCATCATGCCGTGTACCATTATCCGACCCGGTGATATGGCGGAGCAGATTCTCTCCAAAGAAAAATACCCCGAATGGAACGGCGAACGCACCCAGATGCTTTACGAGCTCCCGAAGAACACCAAACTTTGGGAGGAATATGCAGAAATCCGCGCCGAATCTCTGCGTACCGAGGGGAATATCCAGGCGGCGACGGACTTCTACGCCGCCCACCGCGAAGCGATGGATACCGGCGCCCTTGTCGCGTGGGAGGAGCGCTTCAACCACGATGAAATCTCCGCCGTCCAACACGCGATGAACCTCAACCTGCAGGATGAAGTGGCGTTCTGGAGCAAATACCAGAATGAGCCATTGCCGGAGAATTTGGGAAGCGAAGAACAGCTCTCCATTGATCTGGTGATCCACAAACTCAACGGGCGCAAAACACATGAAATCCCCGTCGGCTGTAATCACTTGACCATGTTCATCGACATTCAGAAAGTGCTGTTGTTTTACACCGTCTGCGCGTGGGAGGATGATTTTACCGGCTATGTGGTCGATTACGGCGCGTATCCCGATCAGCGACGGCGCTATTTCTCGCTTGCGGATGCCACTCCGATGCTTCAAAGCACATTCCCGCGCGCCGGTTTGGAGGGGGCGATTTATTCCGGCTTGGAGGCGCTGACCAGTCAGTATCTTGCCATGGAGTTCCGGCGCGACGACGGCGCGGCAATGAAGATTTCCAAGTGCCTGATCGACGCCAACTGGGGTGCCAGCACCGAGGTGGTTTACCAGTTCTGCCGCCAGTCGCCCTTTGCCGGAATCGTGATTCCGAGCCATGGGCGCTACATCGGGGCAAGCTCCAAACCGATGAGCGAATACAAGAAGACCGCCGGCGACCGCGTCGGGCACAACTGGCGCATTCCCAATGTGGCTGGCAGGTGTGGGGTGCGGCATGTGGTTTTCGACGCGAATTACTGGAAAACCTTCATTCACGCCCGCTTCATGGTTTCAATGGGCGACCGCGGCTGTTTGAGTTTGTGGGGGCGCGAACCGGAGCGGCATCTGCTGTTTGCCGAGCACATGACCAGCGAATACCGCGTCCGCACCGAGGGGCGCGGGCGAAGCGTGGACGAGTGGAAACTTCGCCCCGAATCCAACGACAATCACTGGTTTGACGGTATTGTCGGCTGTGCTGTGGCTGGCTCCATGTCGGGCGCAGTCCTGCCGGGAACCGATACGCCGTGGAGTGCGCCGCGCGCAAAAATCCGCCTTTCCGAGCTCCAGAAGAAAAAAGTTGAAAAAAAGTCGGAAAAATTACGATGAAATGCCCGATTCTCGTGAATGTACTAGGCAGAACATTTCAGGAGAAAAAGAGATGAACGACGATACGGAGAAATTGAAAGCCAAAGGCGATTCGCCCAAGTCCGCCGAAATTGACAACCAAAAGATCGAACAGCATACGCTGAAAGACCAGATCGCGCTTGACCGCTACATTTCGGCAAAGCAGGCGACGCGGCGGGGCTTGGGCGTGAAGATCAGCAAAATGCACGCAGGAGGCGCACAATGAAAAACTTCCTGCCGGCGATTTTCCGCCCCAAGGCGCCCCGCGCTCCTCTGAAGTTTGTGCGCGGTCGCTTTGATGCCGCGTCAACCAACCCCGACAATGCGCGCCATTGGAGCAGTGCCGAATTCCTGAGCGCCGACGCCGAGGCAAGTTCCGACGTGCGCCGCATTCTGCGAACCCGTGCCCGCTACGAAATCAACAACAACTCCTACGCCCGCGGCATTGTGCTGACGCTTGCCAACGACAGCGTGGGAACCGGTCCGCGGCTTCAGCTCTTGAGCGATGACGAACCGTTGAACCGGAGTGTGGAAACTGATTTTCACAACTAGGCGCAGGTGGTGCGTCTGGCGGAAAAACTCCGCACGCTCCGCATGGCGCGCTGTCAGGACGGCGAAGGTTTTGTGCTTCTGGCGCAGAATCCGAATTTGAAGTATGATTTGGTGAAGCTGGATTTGCAGTTGATCGAAGCCGACCGGGTTACGGACGAACAATTCAACAGCGATCCCAACTGCATTGACGGCATCACCGTTGACCGTTTCGGCAATCCGGCAGGCTATCGGGTGTTGAAACACCACCCCGGCGGCGATTCGTTCGGGTATGAAACCATGCAGATTCCGGCGGAGAATATGATTCACATTTTCCGCGCCGACCGCCCCGAACAACACCGCGGCATCCCGGAAATCACGCCGGCTCTACCGCTCTTCGCCCAGCTTCGCCGCTTTACCTTGGCGGTACTTGCCGCCGCCGAAGCCGCCGCGGACTTTGCCGGCATCCTCTACACCGACGCTCCGGCGAACGGCGAAGCGGATTCTGTGGAGCCTCTGGATCACATCCAACTGGAGCGTAACATGCTCCTCACCATTCCGGGCGGCTGGAAGATGGGACAGCTCGACCCGAAACAGCCGGCGACGACCTACGCAGAGTTCAAACACGAGATTTTAAATGAAATTGCCCGTTGTTTGAACATGCCGTACAACATCGCCGCCGGCAATTCGAGCGGCTACAATTACGCATCAGGCAGGCTTGACCACCAGACTTATTACAAAAGCATCCGTGTGGATCAATCCTTTACCGCCGGCGCGGTACTTGACCGGATTTTCCAGGCGTGGCTCCGCGAATACCGCCTTGCCAAAGCGATCGAAATCGACGAGCTGGAAATCCCGCACACCTGGTTCTGGGACGGCGTGGAGCACGTCGATCCGCAGAAGGAGGCAACGGCGCAGGAAATACGGTTGCGCAACCGCACCACGACGCTTGCCGTCGAGTACGCCAAGCAGGGCAAGGACTGGGAAAGCGAGCTTCGACAGATTGCCAAAGAAGAAGCATTGATGAAAACCTTGGGCATCACGCCCGCCGAAGCACAAATTGCTCCGGCGCAACAGAAAGAGGAATCAGATGAATGAATTTGTCCTGATCGAAGCCGCGGGAAGCCGCCCGAAAGTCAACGGGCTGGCGTATTCCGGCGGCAAAATGAAACTCCCCGGCTGGAAGCATCCGGTAGTGGTAGACCTTGCCGGAATGAGCATCCCTGAAAGCGTGCCGTTGCTCACCAATCACGAAAACCACACTTCCAGCCGGGTCGGTCTGGTTCATGCCGCCGTCGCGGAAAACCAGCTCACCATCTCCGGCGAAATCGTCGCGGAGGGCGATAAAGCCGACGGCATTGTCGCACAGGCGAAAGCCGGTGCCGACTGGCAACTCTCCATCGGAGCGGAAGTCGAAGACGCCGAGCTGGTGCAGGGCAAACGTCCGGTCAACGGCATCGAACATGCCGGACCCTTTTACCACATCAAAAAATCGACGCTCCGGGAAGTATCGGTCGTCGCAGTCGGGGCGGATTCCTCCACCCAGATGAAAGTTACCGCACAATTTAAACTCAAAAATACCTCTCTCGAAGTCACGAGTACGGCAAAGCCGCACGGAATGATGGAGAGCGGGGTCCCCGAAAAGTACCCGAAGCTTTTTGCAACGCAAAAAGACCCGAGCTCCGTGAGCGAGGGTGGCAACTTTTTGGGGCAACTCAAAGGAGAAATGATTCAGATGAATGAAACCGAAACAAAAATCGAAGCCGCGCCGGAAGTCCAGGCAACTGCGGCAGTGCCGGCTCCCGCCCCCGACACGGCGAACGCCGCCATGCAGTCCGAACGGGAGCGCGTGCTCAAAATCCACACGCTCTGCAACGGCGAATTTCCCGAAGTCGAGGCAAAAGCCATCACCGATGGCTGGGATGCCGCCACCGCGTCGGAGCACATCCTTGCCGCCTACCGCGCCAAACAACCAAGTGCCGATGTCAACATCGTCGTCAAAACCGATGCTCCCGCCACCCGCAAAACTTTGGAGGCGGCTATGTGTTTGCGTGCGGGCATTGCTGAAGATGTGATGCTCAAAGCCTACGGCGAACAGACTCTTGAAGCCGCGATGCCGGACATGGATATGCCGCTCAAGAACCTGATGCTTGAATGTATGTGCATTGAGGGAATGAGCGTGCCCCGGAGCTTCGACAATGCGGCGATTCAGGCGGCGTTCTCGACCGTGAGCCTGCCCGGAATCCTCTCCAACGTCGACAACAAGAAGCTGTTGCAAAGCTACGAAGCACAGCCGATTACCGCATTGAAACTCTGCTCCACCGGTGATTTGAATGACTTTAAGGAGAATGACCGCTTTCGCCTGACCGATGTCGGAGACCTCCTGCCGGTCGCCCCCGACGGAGAAATCAAGGACGGCGGCTTGATCGAAGAAGGCGCGAAAAATCAGCTCGACACCTATGGGAAAAAGTTCTGCCTGACCCGCCGCATGATCATCAACGACGATCTGGGCGCGTTCATGAAAGTCCCCGTCGCCATGGGCAACCGCGCGGCGCGGCTGATCGACCAGCTCTTTTTCAGCCGCCTTTTGGCAAATCCGGTTCAGGCGGACGGGAAAAATCTTTTCCACAACGCCCACAAGAACCTGCTCGGCGGCGCCGCAAGCACACTCTCCGGCGACAGCCTCAAAAAGGCGATTCAGATGTATCTCGACCAAATTGACGGCGACAATCAACCGATCAGTGTGGAACCGCGCTACTTGGTGGTACCGACTTCGCTCAAGTATCTCGCCATTGAGCTGACGCGCGGCGCGACGCTCATCATGTCCGGCAGCACCGAAAACACCGTCCGTCCCTCCGTGAATGTGCTTGCCGACGAAAATTTGCAGGTGGTAAGTTCCCCGTATCTTGCCAACAGCGCGTATCCGGGCGCCAGTGCCAATTCGTGGTATCTCTTTGGCGCGCCGGGACAGGTGGATACGTTTGAGATCGGCTATCTCAAAGGCAAGCGCACCCCGACCGTGGAGCGCGGCGACCTTGATTTCAACGTGCTCGGCATGTGGTTCCGCGTCTATTTCGACGTCGGCGTGCGCGAACAGGATCACCGCGGCATGCTCAAAGCCAACGGCGCCGCCTGAGTCTTGGTTTGAAGATGTGGGGTTTGAGGTTTGAAAAACTTCCGACTCCACGCCAAATCTTCCAAACCTCAAATCTCAAACCTATAAAATTCGGAGAATTTTATGATGTACGCGAAATATGTGCAGAAGGGCGATTCGATTGATTATCGCCCGAATGAAGCCGTTGCCGCCGGCGATGTGATTGTCCTTGCCGATCTCGTTGGCATTGCCAGACTTGACATCGAAGCGGGAACGCTCGGTAGTCTTGCTGTGGTCGGTGTGTTTGATGTGGTCAAAGCTGCCGGGGCGATCCCGTCCGGTTCGACGCTTTACTGGGATGCCGGAGCAAAACAAGCGACGCTGTTTTCTGCGTCCAATCATTATCTCGGTAAAGCGATTGCCGATGTGGAGGCGGGGGATGAATCGGTGCGTGTGCTTTTGAATGCGCCGATTGCGTCGGGGGGCTCTTCTTCCACGCCGGCGGTGGGAATGATTCCCAATATTGTGGACAATTCCGGCAGCTCTGCCTTCCAACATCATTCCGGCATTGACCGATTTGGGCACGCGCGATGCCGTTGCGTCACTCAGCAGTAAACTCAATGAAATTCTGACGGCACTTCGGTCTTACGGCATTCTTGCGGAGCAATAATGGGACCCCTGAAACAGGCATCGGAATGGTTGGAGTACCAGCGTTTGCAGGAGCTTTCCGTTCCCGCCCTCTATGTGCGTCGGAGCGGCGAAAGAATCAAGGTCAATGTGACGCGTGGAAAAACATTGTTCCGGGCAGAAAATGAATATGGAGTCACAATTCGCACCGAAAGCCGTGATTTCCTGATCGCCGGTTCGGAACTGCAAAACAATCCCGAACGCGGAGATGCCGTCATCTATGACGGTGTCCGTTACGAGGTGCTCGCCCCCAACGGCGAATCGGTTTGGCGCTGATGCGGGACATATCACTGGACACGTCGTGTTCATACAAAAGAGATGGGAGATATTTGATGGCAAATGGAGATAATCCCGATCATCGCGACATCTGGGACAACCTCAATCAGGCACGTCTTGATATTGCAGAATTGCGCGGGATGCTGAATATGCATTTCAAGGCAAGTGAGCATCACCATCCACCCTGTAAACCCGCCGCTGATATGCAAAAAACGATGATGTCGGCGTAGGGCGCGGCGTTGATTGCACTTTTAGCCGCCATCGGAAATATTGTGATTGCATTGATACGGAGGTAACACAGATGAGTGAAGTTTTGAAGATAGCGGAAGCCGTTGCCGATCAACTCGCTGAATATCAGGCGGAAGTCCAGTTTGCACCAGAATTTGAACTGCGCGATCTGGAGGAGATGAGAGTGGTGGTGGTGCCGTTGTCAACGGAGTACAAGACACTTTCCCGTGCCAATCACGAGGAGCTGTTGAAGGTGCAGATCGGCATTTTGAAACGGGCAACCGAAGATGATTTGACGGAACTCCTGCGCTTCACCGAGAAACTGGGGCTGGATTTTCTGAACCAGAAAATTTTGGACGCGACGTGTCTGGTGGTTGCCTACAACCCCATTTACAGTGCCGATCATCTGCGCGAGCGGAACCAATTCACCAGCGTTATTGAGTTGACCTTCAAGAAGATCAAATGAAGTGCCGGATTGAATTCGCCGAACGCTGGATTCTGCTCGCGGTTCAGCGCGGAAACAACACGGCTCTCTGCCGTGCCGGAGCCTATATCCGCAAAGCGGCGCGCAACCAAGTTTCCACTTCCGAACATGCCTCCGCTCCCGGCGCTCCACCCAATACCCGGCGCGGCTTGTTGAAAAACTCGCTTCTCTTCGGAGTGGAGAAAAAACGGCAGTCGGTGGTGATTGGTCCAGCGGCGTCCATGATCGGCACGGCGATGACCGCACACGAATTCGGCGGCAAATACCGCAAACGCCGCTACCCCAAACGCCCGCCGATGGCGCCGACTTTGGAACGGACGGCAAGCAAACTCCCATCCTTATGGGAAAAATCAGTTCGATGAACCACAGGTTTGAGATGTGAGCAATGAAGTTTGAATTGCATTATCTCACGGCTCAACCCCAAAACCCCAAACCTCAAACCCCAAACCTCATAAAATTGGAGATTTTATCTATGGCAATTGTACTTGGCTTGGATGCCAAACTTCTGCGCGGAACCGCCGGGACGACCGGCGCGACGGAGGTCAAAAACGTCAAAGATTTGACCTTGAATCTTGAGTCGGGCGAAGCCGATGTCACCACGCGGGCGACCAAAGGCTGGCGTGCTTCCGTGGCGGCATTGAAAGAAGCATCGCTTGAATTTGCGATTCTTTACGACACGGAGGATGCCGATTTTCAGGCGTTTCAGGCGGCGTATTTCGGCAATACCGCGCTGTCGCTCTTTGTGACGGACGGCGCGGGCGGCGCTTGGATGCCGACTGGTCGATCACCGGATTTTCGATTGAACAGCCTTTGGAAGAGGCGTTGAGCGTGAACGTTACAGTGAAACCCACCGCCTCCACCCGCGCCCCGCAGTGGAAATAAAATTTGGAGGAAAAGATGAAGTCATTTACTGACAACACCGGGCGCGCCTGGATTATCAATGTCAATGTCGGGACAATCAAGCGGGTGCGCGCCCTATGCGGTGTGGATCTCGCCAACATCATCACGCTGGAACCGGGCAAAACGCCCAAGGTCGATCTGCTGGAACGGCTTGCCAGCGATCCCGTCCTGCTGGTCGATGTGCTTTACGCCGTGTGCAAATCGGAGGCCGACGCCAAAAATGTCTCCGACGAAGAGTTCGGGCGGGCGATGGCAGGCGATGCGATTGAATTGGCGACTTCCGCTCTGCTGGACGAGATCATTGATTTTTTCCCCGAAGTGAAGCGTCGGGTATTTCAAAAGATTCTGGCGGCTACCCGGCGCTTCGAAGCGAAAGGTAAACAGGCGCTGACAGCGTTGCTGGACGACCCGGCACTGGACGGCAAAATCGACGATGCGCTCGAAGCATTGACGAAATCATCCTCGAACTCGCCGGAATCGCCGGAGTCAATCCCGATCCCCTGACGCTCCGGGAGCTTGCCGCGTTAGCGGAGGCGCGCGGCAGGTTCGAGTGGGAGCAGACCGCAAGTCTGATGGCGCTGGTGGTGAATTTAGTCCGCAACCCCAAGAAGAGTAAACCGGCGAAATCCGCCGACTTCAATCCCTACTGCATTAAGCCGAAAACGGTGATCAAAGCACCGTTGACGGTGCTGAGGGATGTGTTTTGCACAAAAAAATGAATCTGCCTACCTCGCATAAGAAATTAGGCAGATTCATGATTTAATCGAGCAGATTACGGGAAAAACTTTTCCGGAGTTTCGCCCAACGCCGTGCCAAATTTTGTCGCGGCTTTCATAGTCAACTTGCGCTTTCCAGTCTCGTAGTCGCTGATCATAACCTGCGAAATACCGGAACGTTCCGCTAAATCGCTCTGTGTCAGATCATGCTTGAGCCGGAAACCCATAAGCAGAGAGCCGGGAGTAACCTGCGTTTTCCAGTAATCCGTGTCCCGGACGTTTACCAGACGTTCGTCGTCCTCGTCCGCGCACAGAATCTCCACGGAAAACTGTTTTTTGAGATACTGACGGCCCCGTCGCCATTAATCGAAATCTCAGTATGGGGCGTTTTCACGACTGCCAACATAGTACACCTCGATTGTTAAATTTCCGTTTTCATTTGTCCAACACGCAACATAACTGTATAGATTCGGCAATTAACATACGTGCAATATTTACTTGAGGGTGTATATTATCATCATGGAACCTCAAGATGCCCGAAAACTCGATAAGGTCGCTCTTGAAGAGCGGCGCAAGCAGGCCGTGAGATTGTATCAAAGCGGCAAATGTAATAATTGTACAGAAATCGGAAAAATCGTCGGAGCGCACCGCAACACGGTGGGCAAGTGGATAAGCAGGTGGAAAAAAAGCGGCTTGCCTGCTTTGAAAGTAAAGAAATGCGGTCGTCCAGTCGGTTTTGGACGCCGTCTGCTTCCGCATGAAGAGAGTAAGATACGGAAAGATTTGGTCGATCATTGTCCGGATCAGTTAAGATTGCCATTTGCGCTCTGGACTCGTCAGGCGGTACGGTTGCACATCAAAATTTCCTTTGGAATCGAAATACCAGTCCGAACCATGGGGGAGTACTTGAAACGCTGGGGATTTACGCCGCAAAAACCAGTTAAGAAAGCTTATCAGCGCAATGAGGCGCACGTTCAAAAATGGCTGATTGAGGAGTATCCCCGAATCAAAAAGCTGGCAAAATCAGAAGATGCGGATATCTTTTGGGGGATGAAACAGGAATTCGCAATGACGAGGCCAAGGGCCGCAGTTATGCACCGAAAGGCAACACCCCGGTGCAAGCAGTCAATCCGGTACGCGAACAAGTTAATATGATCAGCGCGATTACCAACCAGGGGAAAACTCATTTCATGTTTTACAGCGAAACGATGACGGCTCAACTCCTGATCCAATTCATGGAACGTCTGATTCGTCAAAATGAGCGGAAAGTGTATTTGATTCTGGATAACCTGCAGGTTCACCACAGCAAAACGTTGACTGGTTTTCTGCAGGAAAACGCGGCTTTCATCAAGTTATTTTTCTTGCCGAGCTACAGTCCCGACCTGAACCCGGATGAATATCTCAACCGCGACTTGAAATCAAATCTGAGCAACAAGCCCTTGGGGCGCGCCAAAGGAAAAATAACCGAACATGCCAAGCAACATATGGAAATGATAGCTGAACAGCCGAAACGAATCAAGAAATTATTCCATTCCAAGACTGTTTTATATGCAAGTTAGTTAGTTGCCGGTACAATAATTTCTTTTATTTTTTCCTCATTCCTGTGATTTGCTGATGGTTTGTGCCGAAATACCAAAGAAAGGAGTTGATTTCAGGAAATCTGTGGAATATAATATAAGGGAGGAGAGTTATGTCGTATCAGGAGAACCCGGCGCGATGAATATTCGTGAATTTGCAAAATTATGCGGTGTTTCCCATGCCGCCGTTTCCCGCGTGTTGAATTACCCGCAGGCGGAGGCGCACGTCAGCCGCGCCACTTATGACCGGATCCGCGCCAAAGCGGAGGAAGTGAATTTTCAGGTCAATTATCATGCCAAAGCCCTGCATTCTAAAAATTCCGGCTGCATCGGCTTCGTGATCGGACACTGTTTTCCCATGCTCACCGAACCGGTGCTTTTCGGCCTTTCCAAAGTACTCAAGCAACATGGCAAATGTCTTTCCATCCAGCCGTGCGAGAGCACTTTCGAGGCGGAGGCGGAAGCTTTCGAGCAAATGCTGTACCAGCATGTCGACGCCATTCTCTATATTCCTTCCCTGCATTTGCATGAGCAGCCGTATACGACCCGGCATATTCAGGAGCTGGTCGCCAAATATCCGGAGCATCCGCCGGTCGTCACGATGTACGGCGGAACCGATCTTCCCGGATTTTATCAGCTCCGCTTCCATGATTACGAAACGGGACGGCAAGCCGCTTTGCGCCAACTGGCCCTGGGATGCCGTAAATTCAGCATCATTATGGTTTCCCACACCACTTTGATGAACCGGGAAATGGCGCGCGGCTACCGCGAGACACTGCTGAACAACGGCGTCTTGCCGGAAAATATCCGGGAAATGCCCGTCTGGTCGGCGGCGTTGCCGGATCTGCTTGCTCCATTTGAAGATAAGGACACGGAGGGAGTCTGGGCTTGTCACTACATTCCTTTCATCAACTCCATCAAAGACTTGTTGCTGAAAGACTCCGGCCGGCGCAAGCTTCACATCGACAGCGTGTGCGCCATTGAAACCGAAAATGTGTTCAAATATGTGCAGACCTTTCCGTCGCGGAGTTTGGTGGCCGGCAACGGCCCGGACGTGGATTCCAGCATTGTCATACGCCGGTACAGTCTGCACGAAATCGGACGCCGGGGAGCTGAAACCGCCTTGGCGCTCTGCTCGAATGATTCGCGGCGAATCAAATCGCTTCCCCTGGTCGAATACATGGAACTGGAACCGGGTGTTTTTCTGCTTTATGAATGATTTTCATGTGAGCGGAAAAAGTTGAATTTACGCCCGGCGCGTCTGACGGCAATCCGTAAGTTCAGCGGTGCGCCGCTTGACCCGGCGCAATTCGGACTGTATATTAAACAATGCTTCAATCCGGAGGAATACCTCCGGACGAAGCCCGGGCTATCATAATGAGGAAGGTTCATGCGGCATTGTTGCAATAATCGCAACACGACGGAAAAATTCATCGATCAGCCGCAGACTTTCCCGTTACCATGTTCACCAATCTTTTCTCCATTGCCTGCCCCGTTTCGCTTTGAAGCGGAACCGCAAATCCGGAAACGCCTGCGATTTTTTTATGCATTTCTACTCCGGACATGGAATCCGGCAGGCCGTCGGACTCCACTTCCCGCCATTCCCCATGAACCAATGATCGGAAAGGTCGTACACAAATGACAAGGTCCAGACAGATTCCCCGGTTGCCGGCCATATTGGCGGTCTTATTTTTCTTCACACTTACCTTGTCCGCGGAGCGGGCGCGGGGAGTACTGATGATCGACAGCTATTCGTTTGCCGATCCGTGGGTGAGTGAGCTGTCGCATACTTTCCGGCAGACCTTGAGCAACGCGGGCCGGATGGTCAACTATGAAATCTTCCAATTGGGAGTCCGCTACCAGCCCGGAGTGAAGCCGGTTGCCGAAGATATCCGGGCTCTGCAGGCCCGGCTTGATTCCGGCCGGTACGATCTGGTTGTGGCCACCAACAATGACGCCGGCGATCTGTTTATCGACGGAAAACTCAAGCTGCAAAAGGATGTGCCGCTGCTGCTGCTGCGCTATAACGGCGCGCTTCCGGCGGATATTCAGCAGAGAATGAATGTCACCGGGCTGCTCGGCCAAATCAGGAAATTCGGCAATATCGAGTTCGGCGCCCGGCTCCTGCCTAATACCCGGCAATTCGCGGTTCTGCTCGAAGCTTCCGCCAGCGGCAGGCGGCAGCTGGAGGCATTCCGCAACCTGCCGGAAGATCTGCGGGAAAAAACGCTGATCATCAGCGGTTCCGAGTTCAGCACCGGGGAAATGCTGGAAAAAGTGGCGGCTCTGCCGCCGGATTCCATTCTGATCTACCATGCGTGGAGTTCTTCCAAAGACGGGGCGGCGGGGACTGCCGGAACCATCATGAAGCAGATAAAGGAAGTCTTTCCCGGCCTGATCCTGGGGCGGCTGGATAGCTATATGCGAATGGGAGTCGACGGCGGCGTAATGAGCATCGGCCGCGAAGACAGCCGTATGGCCGCACTGATGGCGATCAGGCTGCTGAACGGAGAACGCGCCTCCGATATTCCGTTTCAAACCGGCAAATCCCACAAAATGCTCGATTACGGAGCATTGGAACGGCACGGCATTCGGAAAACCGCTTTGCCCGGAGACGTTGAACTCGTGAATATTCCTCCCGATTTTCTCACCCGGTATCGCAATGAGGTTTTGTGGAGCGGGGCCATCGTCTTCATCCTTTTGTCGGGCGGAGTCCTCTTTCTGCTTTACCGCCGCATTTCCCAGCGCAAGATGGTGACGCTTTTTGAAAATCTGCCGTTGCGCATCGCGGTTTACGATGGTTCCGGAACGCAACTGTATGCGAATGAGATCAAAAAAAATTCGGATTGCGATATCGCCTGGCCGGAATCCGCGGAAAAGCGGCTGCAGGAAGCAATTCGCGAAGCCCGTGATTCGAACCGGCATGTGGAATTCGATTACGAATGGAACAACCAGTTCAGACACGTCGAAGTGCTGCCGCTGCCGTCCGGAAACCCGTTCGGCAAAGATACGTTCCTGAAGATCGGCAGCAACAATACCGAGCTCCACGAAGCGCATCTGGAAGTCAGGAGAATCGCCGAAGAGCTCCGCATTACACTGGAGTCCATCGGCGACGGCGTAATCGCCACCGATGTGGAGGAACATGTGACATTCATGAATCCGGTCGCCGGCATGTTGACCGGTTATTCCCTGGACGAGGCGCGGGGAAAGAAACTCGATGGGATTTTCAATATCGTCAGCTATATCGACGGCGGCAAAGTGACGTCTCCCCTGACGGAAGCTCTGCGCACCGGTGAAGTCCGGGAACTGGCCAACCATACCGACCTGATCGCCCGGGACGGTTCCCGGCGGCATATCGCCGACTGCGCATCCCCGATCCGCAACCAGAAACAGGAAATCACCGGCGGCGTGCTGATTTTTCGCGACGTGACCGCCGAGTATGAAAAACGCGACTACATCGACACGCAAAACGCTTTTCTGCGCCATGCGGCGGATATGGTGCATATGGGGTATTTCCAGGCCGATTCCGACGGCCGGCCGCTTCACCACAGCCTTCTCGCGGATTATTGGGGGAAAGACGCTGCCGGAAAATGGCTGCCGATGCGCGACTGGATCGTCCCCGAAGACCAGGATGAATTCAATGCCGCCTGGCAGTCTTTGAAGAGACGGGAAACCGACGAAATCAAACTCTGCTACCGGGCGGGAGCCGGCAGTGATTGCCGGTATTATGAAATGCGCGTGAAGCGATATACGCCGGACGCGGGGAGCCGGCCGGAATTTCTCGGCATCATCCGCGACATTCAGGAGGAGAAGCAGCAGGAGCTTCAGATGCGGAAGCTGTTGGAAGATGTCCGGTCTTATGCTGAAGAAGAACGTATGCTCAACGGTATTTTTGAGCGGTTTTCCGCCGAAGCGGACGAAGAAGAAGCGTTGAAACTGGTGCTGGCGGAAGCCGTCACTTCGCTGAATGCGTTCTGCGCCTGTGTTTTCCGCTTCAACGACGGAACGAATCGGCCGGTTCCGGCGGCGAAATACCAGATTCCCGGAGCGGAGATGGAGCTTCCGGAAGTCGGGCTGGCCGATGAAGCGGGACGGCGCCGGGAATTGGAAAACGAACGGATTTATGAAAAGACGAATTTCAATCCGGCGGAATGGGACGCGATCGGCCCGGAGTGGGCGCAATACATGCGGCAGGCGAAAGTGACTTCACTGGTTGACGCCGGAATCCGGCTGGATAACCGGCTGTGGGGGTATATCGGCATCGCTTTTCGGGGCGAGGTTCGGGTGTTGAATCCGCATGAACGGAATCTCCTGACCTCGATCGCGCACATTGTGCAGATTATCCTGGAGCGCCGCCGCACCCGCGAACAGCTGCGCAGCAGTGAAATGGAAAAACTTTTGCTGTTCGACAAAATGAAAATCCCGGTCATGCTGTTCGATGCCGAAAACAACCTGGTCCGGGTCAACAACGCCACATTCGAGTTGACCGGCGCCACCGAGGAGGAAATGTATTCACAGCCGTTTTCGCTGACCATCTGCGGCCAGCCGAAAACGCTGCCGGATTGCCCGATCCTGCTCTGCTGCGCCGATCGTCGGGAGCATGCCAAAAATATGCAACTGCACGGCCGCGACTACCAGATGACCGCCTATCCGATCATCGTCGACGGCAAGCTGGTCAATGTGCTGGCGACGCTGGTGGAAACCACCGAATTCAATAAAATCCAGCGGAAGCTGGCCGAAGCGCTGAAAGACGCGGAGAACGCCAACCGCGCCAAAAGCTTCTTCCTGGCGACGATCAGCCACGAGCTGCGGACCCCGTTGAATGCGGTGATCGGATTTTCCGAACTCCTGCAGACCGAAGTCGTCGCTCCGGAGGAACAACTGGAATATTTGCAGTCGATCAACTATGCCGGAACCGCGCTGCTGAACCTGATCAACGACGTGCTGGATCTTTCCAAGCTGGAAGCCGACCAGTTGAATGTCATTCCCGGCAAAACCGATGTGGCGGCGTTGCTGGCGGAGATGACCGCGGTGTTCCGGCTCAAGGCGAAGGAGAAGGACATCGCCCTGAACGTCAGCAGCACCGAGTTGCCCCCGGTTCTCTATGTGGATGCCCTGCGCCTGCGTCAGGTGCTGCTCAATCTGATCGGCAACGCGGTGAAATTCACCCATCGCGGAGAGGTCGGCGTAAAGGTGGTGTTTGTTCCGGACGGCGCGGAAAACGGAGAACTCATCATTCAGGTCTCCGACACCGGGATCGGGATTTCCGAGGAAGACCAGAAGGCGATTTTCAATCCGTTTGTCCAGAGCTACGCCACCCGCGGCAATCAGGTTTACGAAGGCACCGGCCTCGGACTGGCGATTTCTTTACGGCTGGTAAAAAAGATGAACGGCGCCATCGACCTGACCAGTGTTCCTCAGAAGGGCAGCACGTTTACGATCCGGTTGGCCGGCATCCGCTATGAAAAAGGCGAAACGGCTGCGCCTGCGGTTTCCCCCGCGGACGGGCAGTTCACCGGAGCTGATCGAGTCCGGATACTGCTGGTCGACGATGTGGTGATGAATCTGAAGGTGCTGCAGGCGATGCTGCGCAAAGTACCGGCGGCATGCGTATTGGCGACGTCCGGTGAAGAAGCGTTGGCGCTGCTGGCCCGGGATTGTGAATTCGACCTGGTACTGACCGACCTCTGGATGCCCGGAATGAACGGAGACGAGCTGGCGCAGAAAATCCACGCGGCGCCGGGCGCCGCCGGAATTCCGGTGATTGCAGTAACGGCGGACTCGCAGATCGTCGGGGAGAAACCGGAGGAATTCCAGGATATCCTGCTGAAACCGATCACGCTGCGTACCCTGCAGGCGATCATCGACCATTACTGCAAATCCGATCCGGCCGGCATCACGCCCCCGGCGCACAGTGAAGCCTCGGGAAACGGGAGCGGAGACAAGCCATAGCCCGACAGACAGGCCGGGAAAAAGCGTCGGCAATGCTGAAGCCTGACTTTCAGCGCATCTTCCGTTTCAAATGCGGATGCTTTGAATTTCCGTTTTTCAGGGAAAGGCATTTGCATCCTTTCATATCCGGCCGGAGCGCACCGGCGCCGGTATGTTCCCCGGCCTCCCCGGCTTGGAAAAGAGCTTTGCCGCGTCCTTGTCCGTGATTGGCGTTCTTTTTCATCTCCACCGGATAAAAACGCCCTCCTGTCCGGTGACCGGGAACAAACATTTGTGTGATTTTTTAAATACAAACGGCATGATATTTACCCAATATTGTACCGGCAACTAACTAACTTGCATATAAAACAGTCTTGGAATGGAATAATTTCTTGATTCGTTCCGGCTGTTCAGCTATCATTTCCATATGTTGCTTGGCATGTTCGGTTATTTTTCCTTTGGCGCGCCCCAAGGGCTTGTTGCTCAGATTTGATTTCAAGTCGCGGTTGAGATATTCATCCGGGTTCAGGTCGGGACTGTAGCTCGGCAAGAAAAATAACTTGATGAAAGCCGCGTTTTCCTGCAGAAAACCAGTCAACGTTTTGCTGTGGTGAACCTGCAGGTTATCCAGAATCAAATACACTTTCCGCTCATTTTGACGAATCAGACGTTCCATGAATTGGATCAGGAGTTGAGCCGTCATCGTTTCGCTGTAAAACATGAAATGAGTTTTCCCCTGGTTGGTAATCGCGCTGATCATATTAACTTGTTCGCGTACCGGATTGACTGCTTGCACCGGGGTGTTGCCTTTCGGTGCATAACTGCGGCCCTTGGCCTCGTCATTGCGAATTCCTGTTTCATCCCCCAAAAGATATCCGCATCTTCTGATTTTGCCAGCTTTTTGATTCGGGGATACTCCTCAATCAGCCATTTTTGAACGTGCGCCTCATTGCGCTGATAAGCTTTCTTAACTGGTTTTTGCGGCGTAAATCCCCAGCGTTTCAAGTACTCCCCCATGGTTCGGACTGGTATTTCGATTCCAAAGGAAATTTTGATGTGCAACCGTACCACCTGACGAGTCCAGAGCGCAAATGGCAATCTTAACTGATCCGGACAATGATCGACCAAATCTTTCCGTATCTTACTCTCTTCATGCGGAAGCAGACGGCGTCCAAAGCCGACTGGACGACCGCATTTCTTTACTTTCAAAGCAGGCAAGCCGCTTTTTTTCCACCTGCTTATCCACTTGCCCACCGTGTTGCGGTGCGCTCCGACGATTTTTCCGATTTCTGTACAATTATTACATTTGCCGCTTTGATACAATCTCACGGCCTGCTTGCGCCGCTCTTCAAGAGCGACCTTATCGAGTTTTCGGGCATCTTGAGTTTCCATGATGATAATATACACCATCAAGCAAATATTGCACGTATGTTAATTGCCGAATCTATATTTCATCCAAGATGAGTAAAGTTGCCGGTACTGCCGGAACTCTTCTGACCGGCGATGCGACCGGCAACGCCGTGCGTATCGATAAGAAAATTGTGACGACGCTCACCAATCTGGATACCGATGTCCTGACAACCAAAGCTGTAAGTGCCGTGACCAGTGCCATTGACACCAAGGCCACCAATGCCGGAACTGCGGCAAGCACTGCACAAACTGCCGCCAACACCGCCCAGACAACGGCGAACGGCAAAATGGCAAAGGTTGCCGCCTCTGCGAGCGCACAAATCATTGTGGCAAGCGCCACCGGCGACGCCTCCGCCAGTGGCAAAAAGATTGGCGGCGCAACGCTCGCGGCAACGCCCAGCGTTTCGACGCTGGCAACCGAAGCCGCTGTCGCCGCCGCATTGACCTGGCAAACCTTGGGGTAAGGATCATTCATGGCAGTCTTCAGACCTAAAATCGGGACGAAGGCTCAACTCTCCAGCACCTCGGTGTCAAACGGACAATTTATTGTGGTAACCGACCAGCGTGAAATCTATGTCGATCACAACGGTTCACGCATTCAAGTTGCCTCCAGTCCGTTTGATGCCGAATCCATACCGCTATCGACCCGGCCCGCTGTGCTTTATACCATCAACGGCGTGATCCGGTCGATTCCGATGGGCGCGGAGGGAGAAGTCTTAACCGTTAAAAACGGCGCATTGGTATGGGGAAGCGTTTCAGGAGGAAGTGGCATTGCTGTGGAAGCCACCAGTTATGCAGTATTCTCGGATCAACTGGAGTCTTCCAGCTCCATTTCAGGAGGCTCATCCGGTGACGGACTGACCCAAATTCCGCCTGCTGAAATCGCCTCGCCAATCAATGCCGAAACTCAGTATCAAATTTTCAGTTAAGGAGTGATATGTACTTTTCCAATATTGATTTTAATGTGGTTTACGTCGACCCGTCGATTGCCACTGCCGGCAATGGCACAACGCCGGCGAAAGCGCTGAAAACTCTGCCGGCAACATCTTCGGCGTTGGCGGAAAACACCTGCTATCTGATCCGACGCACGGCGGAAACTTCAGCGGTGACATTGCCGGTGGGAACTTGCTCGGTAGCAAATTTACTCTTCATCGGCATGCCCAAGGCGACTGACCATTTTTATAAACTGATGCCGTCGGCGGGGCAGAGCGCATGGGGCGCTGACAGTGCCGAATATGCCAATGTCAAAGCGGTGACCTCCAGTGAGTATCTCTCGTTGCCGAACATCAAGAACTTTGCCTTGAACCTCATCTACCTTTTTCGGGATGCAACCATGGCAACTCAACCGGTATTTGCGTTCACCAATACAACGAATATTGGCGCGATTTCGGTTGACCACTGTAAATTCGGCGCAAAGGGCGTCAATCTTGAATTGTCCAGCTATACTACACCGGTGACCACCAGTTACAGCCGCGCCTTTGTGCATGTCAAATCGGCACGGGTGTTCAGTTTGAAAAACACCATCATCAACCATGTTGCCAATTCGGGCGGCTACGGTTCCGGCAGTATCCACAGCGTTTACCTCGAAACGGCAAATTATGTCGCCGTCAGCAATGTGCAGGTCTTTGTGACGACTTCGCAATACGGTTCCGGCGGTCCAAGCGGCTCCGTGGGTGTTCCGCTTCAAATGTCGAATTCGGGGAGCGGGATGTTTGCCTCGTTTGAAAACATCACCTTCAATCTGCTTTTGAATGGCACTTATGAATATCTGCCGCAACTTTTTTCCGGTTCCGGCTACAGCCATGTGTGCATGCGCAATATCCGGGTTGAAACCGTGCGTCAGCTCGGAAGCGCTCCGGCTAAATTATCCGTGGCGTCGCCCCTGATGAGTTGCGCCAATGCCGATGAATTTCGCGTGGAAAATATCACTGTAAATCTGCCGGAATGCTGGCTGATTGAGAGTGCCGGTCGCGTGTTCAGCTTCAGCGGCAGTTCCTCCGGCGGAATGGCGGGAAGCGGCAACAGTGTTCCGGGTTACGAGAAAGTCATTCAGAATGTGACCATTCAAATGGCGGAAACCAACGGCTTGGACTCCTCCGGCAACGGCATGTATTACAGCACTTTGAAAAGCAGCTCAAATCTGAATTACTACGCCGCTTTGGAGCTGAATTTTTCCAGTTATTACGGCGGCGCGGAGAGTGTGCTGGCGGACAATATTACTGTCAACCATCCGCGCGGCGGCGCCTTTTATGGAAGCAATTTGCAAATGGCAAACAGCCGGTTTAAGGGTTCGGTGCGCTGTTGTGGCATGGTTGCGGATTTGGATTCCGTGGCGACGTGGTATCCGGGGTACGCTATCTATGTCAAAGACAATTCGACCGTGCGAGTCCGCCAGTTGACGCTGGGCAAAGAAAACGCCGCAGCCTGCGGCGGTGTGATGTCAACGATATTGGAGTCGCGTCCAGCTATTCCGATTACTGTTTTTTGTATGTTGACGCTTCCAATGCGCCGCTTCGCAGTAATACTATCAGTTCGAGCTCCACCAACAACGCCTACGGCATCATTTGCGGAAGCGAAACTGATGATGGGCATTTCGTCCACCGCACCGAAAACTGCATCTGCGACACGTGGAATGTTTATCGCACCGGCGGAGCACCGGCGAGTTTGAAAATCTGGAATAACAGCTATAACGCCACCACCGATTTGTCGCTGGGACGTGCGCCGTTCAAGGGAATTCAAATCACCCCAACGGCAACCGGTGTCAAGACGTTGAAAATCTACGCCGCCGCCAAAAATCTGAGCGACTTAACTGAGCTGTACAAAAAACTGATTGTGCAGTTATCCGTCCCCAACGGCGACGGCGCGGATGTGTATTACAGCTCCACCGACGGCAGTTGGTCGCCGGATACCGTCAGCACGTGGAACAACGATTCCGGCTTGACCCAGTACGTGCTAACAATCCCGGTCACCATCCACACGACCGCCGCCATCGATGTAAAAATCCATTTCAACTGGTATTCGCAGGCGGGATTCCTCTATATCGATCCCAAATTCACCTTGGAGTAATCAATTCATGAATCGACTCAAAGAGATTTTAGAGCTGAAGCGTCTTGCTGAGGAGTTTCAGCTAGAAAACCGTGAAATCATCGCAAAATACAATATGCAGGAACTCTGCTCCATCTACAACGGCATCGGACCGGACGCTTTCCCCGAATGGCTGAGAAACGCCATTTTCGTACTGCATCCGAGCCTCGCGGTCATTGCGTTCATCCACGACATTGAGTAGCACGAAAGCGATCAGAGCAAAGAAAAGTTTACCGCCTCCAACGACCGCTTCAAACGCAACGGCTACCGCGTCGCCAAGACGCAGTTCGGATGGTACAATCCGCGCCGTTGGATCGTGATGAATCAGGCGCGCCGCTTCGGGAATGTCTGCCAACACTTTGGCTGGTCTGGTTGGATTGCCCCATGCGACTGTGCCGTATGCCGGAAAAAGAAGGAGATTCAGGATGTATAAGCGGCTCATCCCCGCAATCGGGGTGGTGTTTTTTTTGCTCACCGCCGGATGTGCTCAGAATATCGTCTACCGCGAATTCTACGAGCCGAACGAAAAAAAATCACTCAAGCGCAATAACGGCACAACGGTAGGCGCTGTCAAAGCCGAAGCCACCAAAATCAGAGCGCCGAATTGGTCGGACAACAAATCGTTTTCCGTGTCATTCTTCGGTCTCTAACTCAAAACAAAGGAATTTTTATGACCACGAAAACCCAGAAAATCACCGCCGTTTTTGCTCTCCTCATCGCCTTTGCCCTCGGCATGGGAACCATGTGCGGATGCAGTTACTTCACGCAGGAAAAGGTCGCCGCGATCCACAAAACCGTAGGCACGGTGCTCGACATCGCCTACACCGCAGGCGGCGCAACCCTCGTCGAACAGAAAATCGACGCTATGGTGACCGACGGAAAAATCACGCACGAACAGGCAGTACAGCTTAAAGCCGCCGCCAAGAAGTCGTATGACGCGCTTCAGAAAAAGCTGACCGAGTTGTCGATCAAGGACGTGGCCGTCGAAGTTCCCGAATAACGCATAGCCCGGCAATCGCGCACAAACGCCCTTTGCCGGGCGCTTTTTTTGTCATAGATCCAATTTCAATTCAGATAGGATGTATCGAGTAGAAAATCAATCAGCCCAATATTCAAAAAACCACTGTCATCATACCATGGATTTCCGATATCCTGACGAACAACTATTTTCGGAAATGAATCTCCAGTTAACGAAAATGGTTTTAATTCGGTTACCCTTTTTTCTTCATCTGGCATCGCAAAGGCAGACTGAATATAAAATTTTCTATTACCTTTTGATGCTATAAAGTCGATTTCACGCGAAATTTTTATATTGGATCCGTTTTTACTTTTTCCATTTTTGTAGACGATGCCGACATCAATATTAAAATCTCTCTGCCGTAATTCCGAACAGATCATATTTTCCACGATGTGAGTCATTTCCATTTGGCGAAAACCAGTTCTGGCATTGCGTAACCCAATATCCTCACAATAATATTTCATGGGGTATTCAAAGTATGCTTTTCCCTTTACATCATAACGCTTGCACTCGCAGAACAAAAACGCATCTTTCAGATATTCCAAGTAACTCTTTAATGTATTTGCAGAGACTTTTACCCCTTTTCTCGAACGAATGGTATCGGCGATTTTAGAGGGATTAGAAAGCGATCCGATAGACGAACAGAGCAAATCTAAAATTTGCGACAGTTCATCCGGGTATTCAATCTTTTTACGCTCAATAATATCCTTCAAATAAACCTCTGAAAAAAGCGAAGTCAGATATGCTGATTTTTCCCCATCATCCTTTTGCATGAGAACCAGCGGCATTCCGCCATAATAAGCATATTGTTTGAATGCTTCCTGTTTATCGCCACCGATTGCAGAATAAAATTCAGCAAAGGAAAGCGGATGAATCCTGATTTCATCACCACGACCACGAAATTCGGTAAGAATGTCAGTGGAAAGCATCTTTGAATTGCTGCCAGTGACATAGACATCAAGGTTTTGCATTGCTTTAAAATCATTCAAGGTATCATAGAATGTTATTTTCTTGCCATCAGGAAGGTATGGATTTTTTACCGGTTCGGACATCTGAATTTCATCAATAAAGAGATAAAACTTTTCGTTTTTCCCGTCAATGCGATCATGAACATACTGCGCCAGCTCAAGCGGATTGCGGTAACGAATATTGCTGGTCAAATCTAGTTCCAAATGAATAATCTGTTCTGGTTTTACCCCTTGGGACAAAAGATATTCTTTGAAAATATTACGCAAAAGGTAAGACTTGCCACAACGACGAATTCCGGTAATGACCTTGATAAGACCATTCCATTGGCGATTAATAAGTTTTTGCAGATATTGATCCCGTTTGATTATCATAAAATACCTCACTTCACTGAAAAGTAGCACCGTATGTCGGTCCAACATGTCAATAATGTAACGTGTTTTTGTAAATAGTCAAGTTTTTTGTTGAAAGGTTGTGTTGTTTTCGGCTATACTTATCAATGAAAAGATGTATTCATGCAACGTCATCCCCTCAACAATCGCGCACAATCGCCCTTTGCCGGGCTTTTATTTTTACTCAGCATCAGGGCGGTTCAGACCGCCCCTAGATCAGCGAACGTTGGGGGCTTAGTGCGCAAATGTGGGCATATTTTTATTACCTCTCTGCGGGAGAATGCCAATTATCTTTTTTTGATATTTTCATGGATTTCGCTTGCATAATTCCATATCGGAGACATGCCGAAAATTAAGCATGCAACGTCTTTATTATCAATGTTTATTATCGGCTTATCTTGCATAAATTACTCGCTATAAATGCTTTCCATGGTAAGTTATGAATAGTACGAAGTGCGGAGCTTGGAACTGCGCGGGACGACGAAAAAAGCTCAGACCTAACAACGGAGGCAACAATGAGCAACAACACGATGGCGACGGCGAAGGAACTTTCCTTCGGGACGGAATTGGAGTACACCGGAATTTCCCGCGAGCGCGCGGCAAAAGCGATCCACAGCGTGGTCGGCGGAAGCGTCCGGTACACCGGCGGCGCTTACGACACTTGGAGGGTTTTCGCACCCGACGGGCGCGAATGGAAAGCGGTTTCCGACGGTAGCCTCGGAAGCTGCGCGACCAGCGCCGAAGTGGTGACGCCGATCCTGAAATGGGAAGACCTCGAAACCCTCCAAGCAGTGGTGCGCGAGCTTCGCAAAGCGGGCGCAAAAACACCGGAATGCACCAGCCAGCACGTCCACGTCGGAGTCAGCGAATTTTCCGCCCGCCAGATCGCGAACCTCGCGCGGATTTTTTACAAGTAGGAAGAGCTGATTTTGAAAGCCGCCGGAACGCTTCAGCGCCGGATCAACAACTACACCCGCCGGACAAACCGCAGTTTCATCGAGCGCCTCGAAGCGGCGAAACCGCAAAGCCGCGAAGCGCTGAACCGCGCGTGATTCGGTTACGAAAACCCGAACCCGAGCCATTATGACAGCGCCCGCTACCGTGCAATCAACCTCAACAACGTGTGGCGCACCGGCACGGTGGAGTTCCGCCTTTTCAACGGCACGACGCACGCTGGCGAGGTCAAGGCGCACATCGCCCTTTGCCTCGGGATTGCGGCGCTCGCCAAAACCGCGCGCGCGGCGAGCACGAAAAACCAGCGCCCTTACAACGAGGCAAGCGCCAAGTACGACACGCGGGTGTTCCTCCTGCGCCTCGGGATGATCGGCGACGAGTTCAAAAACGTGCGGATGCACCTTTTGAAACGGATGCCGGGAAGCGCCGCTTGGAAGAACGGCAGACCGGAGTAAAAAAGGAACGCAGGCGGGCGGGCGAAAGCCCGCTCTGCAGTGAGCATGGCTTGCCTGACAAGCAAGCCGCTGTTTGACAATAAAGTTGGAATAAATCTCGCGGTTTTGACTGAGCACGACTTGACTTGGATAGCAAGTCGCCGTTGAAGTCGAACTCGCCAAAATCGCAGATTTTTTATGAGGCAACCGCACGCAATGGTAATAAAAAATATGACTACGGTTGCGAAGTTAAGGGGTAACGTTCGATTTTATGCATCGAGCAGAACCCCCGCTGGATCAGAAAAAAGCTAACCGCGGCGACAGGCGCGAATGTGCGCAAACGTCGCCCAACGTAAGGAGCGAGCGAATGATGAAAATCCGAATTCACGACACCGATTTTGAAGGCAATCCCGTCGAATGCACCGGCGAGTTTTTCACCGGCGCGACCGCGTTTGAAATCGTCGAAGCGATGAAGCAGAACCCGTTCAACAGCCATCTGGAGCCGGTGGCGTTCATGCGCCAGACGCTGAGTTTTGTCGGGCAGGAAAAGTACGAACTTCCCGCCGATCCAGCAAAGGCGGCGCAACTTTTCCTGCAACGGCTGACCGTCCTCGGATTCGCCCATTACGAGCTGGAGGACGCCGATTTGCAGACAACGGACAACGACACCAATGGAATAATCGAAAAGCCTTGATAATAAAAGAATTATAGTTTTATATGCGCTTGCTATTCAAGGACTTTCATGGCAATGTATGACAGTTCAGAAAACCAAATCGAAAAGGTGCCAAATGAGAGCGATTTTTATCAACGCGATGGAACAGAAGGTGGAGGAAATCCAACTCGAAAACGAACTGCACGCTTTTTACCAACAGATCGGATACGAGATGATCCAGTGCGTGGATCTGGGTGAAAACCACACCTTGGTCTGCGACGAAGAAGCGCGCTTGAAGCCGCAGACCTGGGGATTCCGGCTCGCCGGACCGACGGTGATCGCGGGCAACGCCCTGATCGTAGCGACCACCGAGGACGGCGATTTTGCCGACGCGCAGGTTCCGCGATGCCTTTTTTCGCGCAACGTCGAATTCGTCGACCTCAAGAAAAATCCGCTTCCACCGCCCGACTGGAAGTATGTTGCATTTTGATCAAAACATCATGCCGGCGGGGATTTCCCTGCCGGCGAAACACGGAGCCACGATGAACAGCCTGATTTTGTACCTTGCCTACGGGAGCAACATGGAGCCGGTGCGCATGCAGAAACGATGTCCCGGCGCGCGAGCACTGGGCGCGGCGCGACTGCCGAACTACCGCCTGACGGAGCGCCTTTACGCCGACATTGACTTTGCGGAGGGCGAAAGCGTCGACGGCGTGCTTTACCTCATCACGGATCGCCATTTGCGAAGCCTGGACGCCTACGAGGGATACCCGAAAATCTACCGCCGGATGTGGCTGGAAGTCGAATTCAACGGCGAATTCTAGCCTGAATATTGCGTAAATTTTCAAAAACAAAGAGGCAGATTCTCGACTAACGTATTATATTGTAATATCTTACATCACAATATAACGCCGAGGTCTGCCAATGACAAAATGTAATGTTTCGATTCCGGTCTTTCAAGGTCCGAAAAGCAGAAAAATTGAATTCAATTTCGCCGGTGGAGATATCAGCAGTGACGGCGGGTTGCTTTTTGTGAAAGAATTCGACCGCAAACTCGGTTTGACCCGGCGCGCCGGTAACCTGCTGGATTCTTTTGATATTCGACAGCCCGGAAAAGTTGAGCATTCCTATCTGAGCATGCTTCGTCAACGAGTTTTTGGTTTGGTTGCCGGCCATGAAGATCTCAATGACCATCATGAATTGCGAACTGATCCGCTGATTCAAACTGTTGTCGGTCGTGATCGTCAACTCGCCACTCCAAGCACTTTATGTCGATTCGAAAATGGAATCGATCGTCGTGCTTGCGTAGATTTGAGCCGATTGTTTGTCGAATTCTTTATCGAAAGTTTTTCCACGCCGCCTCGAGAATTGATTCTTGATTTCGATGCTACCGATGACCTCACTTACGGGATGCAGGAAAATCGCTTTTTTCATGGCTATTATGACCACTATTGCTTTTTGCCGTTGTATGTTTTCTGCGGGGATCAATTGCTTGTGGCTTATTTGCGTCCATCAAAAATTGATGCGGCCAAGCATGCCTGGGCGATTCTCTCGCTACTGGTAAAGCGCTTTCGGCAGAAATGGCCGAAGGTTAAGATTATTTTCCGGGGAGACAGTGGCTTTTGTCGGCAGAAAATGCTGAACTGGTGTGATAAAAATGAGGTCAAATATATTGTCGGATTGGCGAAAAATCCACGTTTGCTGGAATTATCAAAAGATCTTCAAGTGAAAGCGGAAGCACTTTACAACGAAACACATGAAAAAGCAAAACTGTTTACTCAGTTCGAATATGCGGCAGGAACTTGGAAATACCCGCGCCGGGTGATTGCCAAAGCGGAATTCAACTCCCCCGGACCGAATAATCGTTTTATCGTCACCAATCTTGATGATGATGGACAATATCTTTATGAAAAAGTCTATTGCGCCCGAGGTGAGATGGAAAACAGTTGCTATGGTAAAAAGGAATGAGGTAGCGGTTATGAAATGAAAGAGGCTGATTCTCAAAGATGTGATACTGTAAAATAAGACATCGGCTCTGACGGACAGAGTCATGCAGACAGTTAAAACATCACAAAAGGAGACATCAGCCATGAGAAAATGTAGCACGGTATCGTTCGAAGGTCAAGTGATATTTGTCGGAATTGATGTGCACAAGGAAAGTTGGGTGGTGAATTTGCGGCATTGCCACCGTGAACTGGACAAGTTCAGCATGAATCCGAGCCCTGAGATGTTGGCGAAGTATCTGAAGATGAACTATCCGGGCGCCGAGTACCGGAGCGTTTACGAGGCAGGATTCAGCGGATTCTGGGCGCACCGGCGATTGTGTGAGCTCGGGATTGAGAATATCGTAATCAACCCGGCGGACGTGCCGACCAGCGGCAAGGAGCGCGACCGCAAGAACGATGCGGTGGACAGCCGAAAATTGGCGCGGGAACTGGAGAACCGGACATTGGAAGGGATCTATATTCCGCCTGAAGATAATTTGGAATTGAGAAACCTGGTCAGACGTGAAACGAAACTGACCGGCAATATAACCAGGGTCAAAAACCGGATCAAAGGACACCTGAATTTCATGGGGTTGAAGTTTGGAAGTTGGTCTGGAAGTTCTTTGAAAATGATGTATGCGGACGCGGCAAAGCGTTACGATTATGCCTTGCAGAGCATGTTGCGGGAACTGCGTTTTCTCAGAGAAGAGAAACTGCATGTGATCCGCGATGAACGGCGGTGTCTGAAGCGTTTGAAGCGCGACAAAGTACAGAAGCATCTACAGAGTATACCTGGCGTCGGGTTTCATACGGCGGTGATGCTGCAGGCCGAATTGTGGGGCTTGCTGCGCTTTGAAGACAAGGATTCGCTGAGGTCGTATGTGGGATTCGCACCGAGGTTGGTCGGCAGCGGCGAACACGAGGCCGTCAAATCCGCCGGGAATCGCAAGAAAAAGCAACTGCATGCCATCCTGATCCAGTCGGCGTGGAGGTCGGTGTCGTACAATCTGGAGATTCGGGCCAGATATGGAGCCTTGCTTCATAAGGGGGCCAGTCCACAACGGGCTATTTCGATCATCGGCAAGAAATTGCTCTATGCGCTTCGGGCCGTGTGGCTCCAGGAACGTGATTACATGGTATCCGCAAGTGAATAAGATTTAAGTAGTTTCGGAGATTCTGTTTGCTGTGACTGTGAAATTCGGTTCTTTTTAGCACGTCGTTCGTTTGCTCCTTGATCCGAGGGGATCATGTAAAACAGTTTGCGAGTGCTATTTCAGAGTGGAACAGCAAAATGCGAAACCTTGAATTCATTCAAGAGTTGTCGTCAATAATAGTGTCCGATTTTTGCCCGAACCGCAACCAGAAGATAATCTTTAATTGGAAGACTGTAAAAATATTTACAGATGGAAGTCCTCTGCCCTTTGAGGCGGAGTTTCGCAAATAACAACAAATAACAGGAAAAATACAAACAAAGAAAGAGTCAGTCTCTTGACTTTTTCATAATAGGATCAAGGAACAGCAGCTGGATCTTTTCGCTGATCGGACGAGCTGCCATGACTTTGCGGCAAATCAATTCCGGCTTCTGCTTTCAAGTTTGGCTTATATTCTCATGGAACGGTTTCGGGCATTGTTGTTGACAGGAACTCAATTTGCCGAGGCTACCTGCGGCAGCATTCGCTTATACCTGGTGAAAATCGGTGCCATTATTCGGCGGAATACCAGAAAAATTTATGTTGCTCTTTCAAGTGCTTGTCCAAATCAGGAACTCCTCCGCTTGATCGCTGCGAAAATCATCGCTTGGGAATAAAACCTTGGAGAGCTGTCCCCGGCTCGCCGAACAACAACGGGGGAAAGGGGGAATATGCTCAATTTGCAAAAAAACGACAATATCCGACTCTGAAAATAAAAACTTCCGAATCTTCTGAACATTTCTCGACGATTCGAAAGTTTCATGCAACATTCAGGCTAATCCGCTGAAATCTCCGGCCGCAAAAGAACCGGAAACGACGATACCGCCGACTTCGATTTCCTCCCGGCGGCTGGCGGCCGCCAACGCCGGAAACGCCGCTTCCGGCCGCAGATGTTTTCGAAACCCGTCGAGATCGGGCATGGCATTATTCTTCATCTTTTCCGGAAGCATCCCGGAAGCCGGCCAGCAGAGCGGTCAGCTTCTCCAGCGTGATCGGTTTCAGCAATATTTCGGCAAACTCTTCGACGGCGAAATTTTGATTGGCCTCGGTATCCGCCGTCACCGCCACCACCTTCAAGCCGGCGCAACCGGGCAGAGCGTGAATGGCTGCCGCCAGCGCATCGCCGTTCATCCCCGGCATCCACATGTCGGTCAGCACCAGATCCGGTTTTTTCTCCTCCCGGCTCAGAATCCGCAATACCTCTTCGCCGGAACCGGCCAGCAGCGGCACCACGTCCAGTTTTCGAAGCATCGCCGACAACACTTTGAGATTCATCGGCACATCGTCCACCACCAGAATGCGGATCTGCCCTCCCGAAATCAGCCGATGCTCCTTCGGCCGGGCGTTGGCCTGCACGATGCCGGAAAACTTCACCGCCGGCAGCTCGATGGTAAAACAACTGCCGCGGCCGACTTCACTCTCCACGCCGATGGTTCCGCCCATCCGCACGATCAACCGCTGGGAGATCGTCAGACCGAGGCCGGTTCCCTTATAAACATGAGTATCCCGGGCCGCGTCCTGCTGGCCGAACGGCTGAAAGATCTTATCGAGCGCTTCCGGCTTGATGCCGATGCCGGTATCCCTGACCCGGATGGACAAGCTCCCCCGTTCGGCATCGCTTTTCCGGAACGCCGCCGACACCGTGACGCCGCCTTGGTCGGTGAACTTCACCGCATTGCCGACTAAGTTCAACAAAATCTGCCGCAACCGCAAATGGTCGAGATACAGCATCGGCAAATTCGCTTCGACTTCCAGCAGGAACGTCAATTTTTTCTCCCGCACCTTGTACTGAAACACCGACTGAATCTCGCGCAACAATACCATCAGGTCGGTCGGCTTGCTCTCCAGCACCGTCTGGCCGGCTTCCAGTTTGGACAGATCCAGCACATCGTTGATCAAACAGAGCAGCGAATTGCCGGCCAGATTGATCGATTTCAAATATTCCAACTGCTCTGCCGGCGGCAGGCTGCTGTTCTGCAGCAATTCGCTGAAACCGATGACCGCATTCAACGGCGTCCGCAATTCATGACTCATCGTCGCCAGGAAATAACTTTTCGCCTTGCTGGCGCCCTGCGCTTCCAGCAGCGCCCGGGTCAACTGCTGCTGGGTTTCATGCAGCGCCGTGATATCGACCATGGTTTTCATGATGTAAAGCAATTTACCGTCGACTATAATCGGATAAGCCCGCAACTGGAACAGCCGGCCTTTGACTTCCAGCTCCCGGGTATGTTCCAACTGGTCGTCGTGCGCCAACTGAACCGGACAGGCCGCCGGCCGGGCAGTCTCGCCGCAGAAACTTTCCCAGCACGCCTGGCGGTACACCTGCTCCTCCGGAATACCGGCGATTTCCAGCGCCGCATTGTTGCAGCGGATCAGATTCATCCGCGCGTCGAAAAGCAGGATCGGAATGCGAATGGTATCCATGATCAGCAGCTTTTCATACTCACTGCGCTCCAGCTCCATGCGTTTCTCCCGGCGCGCCAGAATGATCTCGATCAAATGCGCCGCCACCTGCAAAAGCTGGGTGTCGTGTTCGGAAAAGACATAAGGCCGATCCTCGTAAACCACGCCGACATGCCCCCAGAAATGCTCGTTGTCGAGCTGGATGGCGCAAAAATAGATCGACCGCATGTCCCACTCCAGCACCACCGGCCCCCAGCTTTCCAACTCTTCCTGAGCCTGTGGCGAAGCAGTATCCCCGGCACCCCAGAAATTTTCCCGCTTGATTTTCAGGAACCACTTTTCAGTCTGTCGGAACGGCTGCGGCGCGATCCGGCCGGCCGCAATCGCCGGTTGCGTTCCGGGCGCATTCCACTCGCGGAATGGAACCGCCAGTTGCCGCTCATAGTCGTAGCGCATGATATAACTGCGGGAACCGTTCAGATGCTCCCCGACGGCGCGCAACACAATCCGAATCGCCGTATCATCATCCTCATGCAACATGATCGCCTCCAGGCAACTGCTGAGCAGGTGCTCCTGTTCGGCGTAATGCTGCAATTCGCTCATCAGCCGCTGCCGCTCCGCTTCCAGCCGTTTTTCCTCGGTGACGTCCATGCTCATGTCCAGCAACAGCCAGTCCGAAGAGTTGCCGGCGCTGATCCGCAGTTGCTGGGTGCTGACCATATGAAGCGCACCATCGCCACCGCGGAAAGTATTGAGGCTTTCGGCACTGCCGCTGGCCGCCGCCAGTTGCTCTGCTTGCCGGAACTGTTCGGCAAATTCGGCGAAAGCCGGAATTTCGGCATTGTTCCGTCCCAGCGCTTCCGCCGCCGACGTGCCGGTCAGCCGTTCCGCCATCCGGTTCCACTGGATGTAGCGGAAATCGTTTTTGATGTCTTTGACCATGATCATTGCCGGCAGTTCGTCGAGAATCCCCTGAAGGATATTGTTGGTTTCCCGCAACTGATTGCGGCTCTCGATCAATTCGGTGACATCGAAACTCATTCCCAGCAGCAGCGTCCGGCCCGGTTTGTAATTCTGCAGCGGAATTTTCACCGTGCGAATGGAAAGCCGCCTGTCCCTGCCCTGCAGATATTCTTCGTATTCCTGCGGACAGCCGGCGGCAATCACCGCCCGGTCGTCTTCGACATATTTCCGGGCAAATTCGACCGGATGCAGATCGAAATCGGTTTTGCCGATCACGTCATCCGCCGGCGTCTGCATCAACTTGCTGTAAGAGTTGTTGATCAGCAGATAGCGGTGCATATCGCTGATATCCTTGATCCATAAAATGCAGGGTAGTGAATTGACGATCAGATTCAACAGGTGATTCGTCTCCCGCATCTCTTTTTCCCAACGCATTTCCGCCGTGACATCAACGCAGACACTCAGCAGCACTTTGCTGCCATCGGCCCTGACGACCACCCGGCGCAGGAATTTGCCCTTATGGAAACTCCCCTGCCGGTCGGTGAATTCGGCGAAACGCTCCGTCAACGTCCCCAGTTCCGCCGCTTCACAGTCCTGCGCGGCAATCTCTTCGGCCTGCCGGCGCGGCAGCAGGTCGTAAGCAGTCCGGCCGATCAACTCCGACACGGGCCGGCCGAGCAGTTTCCCGCTGGCCTCGTTGCACATGATCAAGCGATAGTCGTCGGCGATATCCTTGACGAAAACGCTGCACGGCAAATTGGTCAATAAAGCCTGGAACATCAAAGATAAATTGCTGCGCTGCTGCTCGGCCCGGGTCGCGGCGGTAATATCCCGGATGATGCCAAAAAATTCCACCCGCCCGTCCTCTTCCAGCCGTTTCCGGACCGCACGCATTTCAAAGATGCGATCCTTATTCTCGCTGCCGGCGGCATAGACGACGGTTAGCGTATCCCGCCTCCCCGCCAGCATTTCGTCCCAGGCGGCCCGGAATGCGGCCAAATCTTTCGGCGCAACCCACTCTTCCGTCGTCGATACCGTCCCGTCCTCCCGCCGGCCCCAATTGCCGCCAACCTCCCAGTCCGGCGGCGTGCCATCCTCGCTCCAGGCGAAATAAGTCATCTCCGCCACTTCCGCCGCCGTCTGCAAAAAGACATTCTGCCGCTCCAGACGAATCTGCTTGGCCAACTCCCCGGTCACATCGCGGAAAACGATGACCGCCCCGGTCACCTGCCCGGAATCGTCCCGGATCGGGGAGATATTGTCGGCGATGTGGTAACGCCGGCCATCCCTGGCCACCAGTTCGGCGGGCCCGCCGGTATCAACCGGCCACTTCCCCGCCAGCGCCTCCCGGAGCGGCGCAGCCTTTCCCGACCGGAGCACCTGGAGCTTCTCCTCAAGCAACTGCCCGGTCAATTCCTCTTTCCGATAACCGGTCAACCGGGCGGCAACCCGATTGACCAGCGTAATCCGGCCGTCGGCATCGACGGCAATGACGCCGTCGCCGATGGAATTCAAGGTCAGCCGGAACCGTTCGGCCAGATTGTGCAATTCGTCGATCTCCACCGAAGTCCACATGACGGCCCTGACGCCGAAAACCGTTTTGGGCAACCGGACGAGTTCGGCGCGCCGCCAGCGATTCATATAACGGTACTCGACCGTCATCGGGCGGCCATCGGCAAGGACGGCCCGAATGGGCTCTTCAAAAGTACGCTGCACGTCCTCCGGCAAATCAGTAAAAAAACGGATTTCACCGGAACCAGCCGGCAAATCAGCCTGAAAAAAGTGAATGCGGCCGGCCGCGTCGGCCACCACCGCATGGGCCGGCATCGCCTTGAAGATGATATTCAAGCGCTTCAAATGCCAGAAATAAAAAAACAGACCGGCGGCAACCCCGCCGAACGCCAGCAGCACCCCCAAACCGCCATAGAACAACTCATCGCGGTATTGCTGCCAGAAAGAAACCGGCCGGTTCCGCAGCTCGGCACCGGCCGGCAGCAACGCCGGCGACAACCCGGCCGCCAGCAAACGCCGGTAATCAAAGATGGCCCGGTCTCCGCCGCGGCGGAAGGCGATCGCTTCCGGCGCTTCGCCGTTCAAAATGCGTTCGGCAACGGCACCGCCTTCCCGGCCGTGTTGCCGGCCGACGGTAATTACGCCGCCGATGGCTCCGTCATCCAGGCCGTTGTCCAGCGTCGAAAAAATCGGCCCGGCATAAATCTGCCTGATCTTCTCCACGATTTGCTTCTGGCGGATCTGGACCGGCTCCTTGACGGAAGCCCAACTGTGGAAAATAACCAACGAATTTTTCGGCAACCCGGCAATCTCGGCCAGCATTTCTTCGGTAGAATATTCCCGGCCGCAGATCGGCAGCAATTCCACGCCGGGAACCCGGTCGCATTCCTCCAGAATGCACCGCATCATGCTGAACCCATTCGCCCTGCCGTCGAGCACGAATGCCACTTTCTCCGTCGCCGGCAACAATTGCAATGCAATTTCCAAGGTCGACAACGCACTCAACGGCATGCTCAATCCGGTCACGCCGGGACGTTGGGAACGCCGGTTGACATTGGGACAGTCATAGCCGAGGAACAGCCACGGCGTTCCGGACGGCACCTCCAGAACATCGTCGAAAAAGAGATCAGCGGCCGGATTGTCCAGCGTCACCACCAGATCGTAGCCGCCGATCGCCAACTGCTCGCGCAACAACGCCAGTTCCCGTTCCCGCGGCTGCAGGCTGGGGTTGCCCATGACATCCAATTCCTGAACATTGATGACCACCGGCAGATTGAGATGGTGAAAGTATTCGCGAAAACCGGCCATCACATCATTCGTCCAGCGCTGCGACGCATTGCAGGAACTGATGAATAAGATATTCTTGTTGGTGGTCAAGGCAACCGCTTCCGTCTCCCCGGCCGCCCGACCGGCACACCAGCCGGCCAGCACCAGCAGGATGACCGCCAGGAATTTCCGCCATCCGACCGGCGGCACGCCAAGTTTCCGTCTTACCTCATCTGTCAGCATTCCGCCTTCGACCGCCCTCACGGATCGGTCATTCTCCCTTACAATTGCAATTTGCAGTTCCGCCTTCACGAGGCAATCAAATGTTCTCCCCTGAGCCTGGCAAACATGTTTTCCAGTTTTTCCAGATTCCCCGGTTTCAACAAAATATCATAAAAATGTTCGGTATTGAAATTTTCCTCCGCTTCGGTATCCGCCGTCACCGCCACGATGCTCAAATCGGCACACCCGGCCAGCCCGTGAATGGCGGCCGCCAGCACGTCGCCGTTCATCTCCGGCATCCACAAGTCGGTCAGCACCAGATCGGGCCTGGTCCGCTGCAGGATATCCAGCGCCTCGCGTCCGGCTTCGGCGACAATCGGCGCCATCTGCAATTTCCTCAACATGGCGGCCAGCACCTTGCGGTTCATCGCCACATCGTCGACCACCAGCACTTGCAGTTTCTTCTCATCAATATAGTGTCCCGGAGCTGCAGACGCAAGCGGCGAAACCGGTTCCGCCACGGCAGTCCCGGGCAATTCGATGACAAAAGTACCGCCCTGTCCCAACACGTTCTCCACCCGAATATTCCCGCCCATCTGGATCACCAGCCGCTGGACGATCGCCCAACCGAGACCGGCGCCAGAAGAACGAAAAATATCCCAGCTCTTCCCCGCCGGCCAGTTCTTCTCCTTCCGGCGCCACCATTCGCACACAACCCGTCAGACTGCCACCCACCATTTCCAGCCCGGAAATTTTCCACCAATGACGGCGACAGGGTTGCCGGTATTTTTTGAAAACGCTTCATGGCAATTAACAACTATTCACAAATAAAGGTGTTTCTGCATTCAAAACCGAAAAAAAGAAAGAACACCGCTCAGTTTCCTTACCCAATCAACTGATCCTGTTCTTTTTACCGGTTTCCGGGCCTCCGCGGCGTCAATCGACGGCGCGACCGGCAATTACCGTCCCCCCTCAAACACAATTCCGCTATAATGATTATTTCAGTATACCACAAAATTACTCATTTGTCAAGAGCTCATCAACAAATAAGTTACATTTTTCAAAGTTTTCTCTCATAGGGATGAAACCAGATGCGCCTATCGCCGAAACCGGAGCAACCATCCGCCAAGCCCGGACGCCATGTCTGAACCGGAAAAACATCACAGCCGGATTCCGGACCGAACTCATCTCGGCTCAGAATCCGGCTGTCTCCATTATCGCACACCGGCAACCGCCGTCAAATCGAATCCAGCGCCTCGCCCAATGCGCCGATGATGTCGTCGCTATGCTCCAGGCCGATCGACAGCCGGACCAGTTCCGGCTGCAGGCCGGCGGCGCGCTGCGCCTCATCACTCAACTGCGAATGGGTCGTGCTGGCCGGATGAATAATCAGGCTTTTGGCGTCGCCGACGTTGGCCAGCAGGCTGAACAGCTCGATATTGTCCACCAGCTTGATTCCTTCGGCGCTGCCGCCTTTGACGCCGAAAACCACCATGCCGCCGCAGCCGTCCGGTAAATATTTTTGCGCCAGGCGGAAAGCCGGATCGGCCGGCAATCCCGGATAGCGTACCCAGGCGACTTTCGGATGGCGCTGGAGGAATTCCGCCGTTTTCAGCGCATTTTCACTGTGCTGCCTCATTCGGAGCGGCAATGACTCCACCCCCTGCAGGAACAGCCAGGCGGCATCCGGCGCCAGAGTCGGTCCCTGGTTGCGCAAGCCGACAATCCGCAGCCGCAGCAGGAACGCCAGGGCATTCGACTCACCCAAATCGTGCGCAAAGCGCAAGCCGTGATACCCGCGGTCCGGCTCATTGTACAAAGTGAACTTCGGGTCGCTCCAATCGAATTTGCCGGCATCGATCACCACGCCGCCGATGCCGGTGCCGTGGCCGCCAATCCATTTGGACAGCGAATGGATGACGATATCGGCGCCGTGCTCAATCGGCCGCAGCAAGGTCGGAGGCGTAAAGGTCGCATCGACGATCAGCGGCAGGTGATGCCGGTGCGCCAGTGAAGCGTATTGTTCGATATCCGCCACATCGAGCCCCGGATTGCCGACCGTTTCGATATAAATCGCCCGGGTCCGGTCGGTGACCGCCGCTTCCGCCGCCGCAAAATCGTTGACCGGAACAAAGTTGACATGAATGCCCTGCTGCGGCAGAATGGCATCGAACTGCGTGAACGTACCGCCGTAAAGATTGTTGGCGGCGACCAGCTCGTCACCCTGCTTCAAAATGTTGGTAACGGCAAAATAAATCGCCGCCGTGCCGCTGGCCAAAGTCAGGGCCGCCTTGCCGCCCTCCAGGACGGCTAGACGCTGCTCCAGCACCTCATTGGTTGGATTCATCAGCCGGGCGTAAATATTGCCGCTTTCCCGCAGCGCGAACAGATCGGCGCCGTGCCGGGAATTGCGGAAATGATAGGCGGTGGTCCGGTAAACCGGCACCGCACAGGCCCGGGTCGCCGGGTCGGGCGCCTGGCCGGCATGAAGCGCCAACGTTTCAATATGATATTTTTTTTCACTCATAAACCGTCACTCCTCTTTTCACGCCCCGGTGTCGAACAGCCAGGTGGAAAGATAACGTTCCCCGCCATCCGGCAGCAACGCTACGATACGCTTGCCGGCAAACTCCGCCCGTTCGCTCAATTGCAGCGCCGCATAAAGCGCCGCTCCGGAAGAGATGCCGATCAGCAGCCCCTCCTCTCCGGCCGCCGCCCGGGCGGTTCGACCGGCGTCCTCGGCTGAAACCCGGACAATCCGGTCGATGATCCCGGTATCGAGTACCTTCGGCACGAACCCGGCGCCGATGCCCTGCAGTTTATGCGCGCCGGGCTTGCCGCCGGACAGGACCGGACTGGCGTCCGGCTCCACCGCCACCAGCGCCACCTGCGGATTGCGTGCCTTCAGCACCTCGCCGACGCCGGTCAAAGTGCCGCCGGTGCCGACGCCGGCAACAAACGCATCCACCTGCCCGCCGGCGTCACGCCAGATTTCCTCCGCGGTATGGGCGCGATGGCAGGCCGGATTGGCCGGATTTTCGAATTGCTGCGGAATGATCGAACCGGGATGCTGCGCGTGCAGCTCCTCAGCCCTGGCAATCGCCCCTTTCATCCCCGCTCCGCCGTCGGTCAACACCAATTCCGCCCCATAAGCCGACAACAGTTTGCGCCGTTCGACGCTCATGGTTTCCGGCATCGTCAGAATCAACCGGTAACCTTTGACCGCCGCCGCCAACGCCAGGCCGATGCCGGTATTGCCGCTGGTCGGCTCAATGATCAGGCCGCCGGGCTGCAGCGCGCCGCTTTTTTCCGCCGCTTCGATCATCGCCAGGCCGATGCGGTCCTTGACGCTGCCGCCCGGATTGAAATACTCCACCTTGACCAGCACCTCAGCCCGGCCGTGATTCAGTTTATTGATCCGCACCAGCGGCGTTTCCCCGATTGTTTCCAGAATGTTATTGACGATTCCACTCATAATTGACTCCTTTCCCCGAATTGTTGAATAAAAAATCTCTACCATTTTAGTATTGTTAATATCTTTAGCTTACTGCGCCAAGCCGAAAATGTCAAATCGCCGCAGGAGGAAAAACATAAAAAAATAGCTGTCACTCCTCAACCGGCTCGAAGCCAGCCTTCTTCCGGCGACAGCCGCCGGGACGACCGTCCAGGCAGTCCCGATAAAAAAGTCCGAACCGAATTTGACAAACCACAATTCCAGAGGCATTTTAACTACTGTTTCAGTAGATTTTATTTATTATCCGTCGAGGAAGCAGATATGAAAATTTCCACCAAAGGACGTTACGGGTTGCGCATCCTGCTCGATCTGGCAGTGCACGAAAACGACGCGCCGCGCCTGATTCGCGACATCGCCCGATCTCAGCAGCTATCGGAAAAATACATCGGCCGGCTGATCCTCGAACTGCGGAACGCCGGAATGGTTAAATCGATCCGCGGCGCCAAAGGCGGCTACCGTTTGGCCCGGCCGCCGCAGGAAATCAGCGTGCTGTCGATCATCGAAATCATGGAAGGGCCGGTCCGGCTGGTCGACTGTGTGCAGAATCCGACCTATTGCGAACGCAGCCTGCAATGCGCCGCCCACGACATCTGGATGCAACTGAACGCCAAAATCAAAGAGAGCCTGGCCGCCGTCACACTGCAGGACATCATCGGCCGGTATCACCGCCGCAATGCCGATGACGGTATTTTCGATTATTGCATCTGACGCCGCGATCCCGCCTTGAAAACCGAATCGGGCGATGCTATTTTTTCGCCCGATCCATCTTTCTTTGTCCAAAACCAAATAGGGAACCATCCATGAAAACAATCAAACATCCGGTGCAATACGATGTGGTGGTGGCCGGCGGCGGGGTCGGCGGCATCACCGCGGCGGTGGCGGCGGCCCGTAGCGGCGCCCGGACACTGCTGGTGGAAGAAGACCTGGTGCTCGGCGGGGCGCTGACCGACTACTTTGTGGCGATGCTCTGCGGCCAGCCCACCCGGGGTATTTTGCTGGAAATTCTAAACCGTTGCATCTCCCGTCATGCGCTTCAGCACGGCGTCAACTGGTTCCTGCCGTCCGGCTGGCTGCATGCCATCGCCGCTATCTGCGGCCGGGAAACCAACCTGGAAATCATGACCGGCGCCCGGCTGACCGGCGTTCGCGGCGACGGCGGTCACATTGACGCCATCGAAGTCGACTGCGAATCAATCCGGCGGGAAATCACCGCTAAAATGTTCATCGAAGCGACCGGAACCGGCTGGTTCGCCGAATTGGCCGGTTGCGAGATCATGTACGGCCGCGACGCCCGCAGCGACTTCGGGGAACGCCACGCGCCCGCACAACGCGACAACCAGGTCCAGCAGGTCACCTGGATGTATATTTCGCAGAAACTGCCGGGTTTTCCGCCGTTCGATATGACCCGGCTGGAAAATGTCAGGCTCGGCGTGCTGCCGCAGGAGGATTACTGGTTCCATGCCGACCCGGCCAAGGCGGTCGCCGCCAACGACGGCATTTACCTGCACTGGGGCTGCCGGACCGAATGCGCCGATACCCGCGACAGCGTCGCCGTCGGCCGGGCCCAGCAGACCGCCCTGCAACTGATGGAGCGCGACCACGCCCTGCTGCGGGAAAACGGTTATACCGTCACGCTGGCGCCGAAAATCGGTTTGCGGGAAGTACGCCGGGTCAAGGGCTTGCACGTCCTGTCCAGCGAAGAGGTGATGAACAACCAGTTCCCGGACGACACCGTTGCGGTCGGCAAATACGAACTGGACATCTGGGGGGAAGAGGTGCGCTGCCATGCCCCGTGGAACGGTTACGGCATTCCCTACCGGTCCCTGGTGCCGCTGCGGGTCGACAACCTGCTGCTGGCCGGCCGGATCATCAGCGGCTCGCACATCGCCATGAGCTCCTACCGGGTGATGCCGATCGTCGGCAACATCGGCCAGGCCGCCGGCGTGGCGGCGGCGCTGGCGGTCAAACACCGGTGTTCACCGGCCGCCCTTGCCCCCCGGTCAGTCCGCGATGCCCTGACGGCACCGCCGCAAAACCAGATCCTGGAGCCGTGACGGAGGCGCTTCAATCTTTTGCCCGGTCAGCGCAGGGCAGCGTTGCCCCCTGCGGCGCTGAAACTGCAACAACCAACGATTTCGCCGCCGGGAAGGTTCGCCGGCGGCGAAATCGTTTTTATGTCCGGAATTCCATCCCGGCTCCGCCGGCCTCGCAACCGGTTATTTTCCTTCTCCCGCCGGATTGCCGTGATAGATCAGCGGCAAAGCCGCGGTCAAGTTTTTCTGCACGGACCGGTTGACGTAAACCTGCTTGATCCGGGCATTGGCCGCAACGACTTTGCCGCCGGCTTCGACCGTGGCATTCAACGCCCGCACCTTGCCATCTTCCTCCCAGACATAAGCGGAATACAGCAGAAAATCCTGGATCATCTTGGTAATTTCGTGCGATTCACAACCGCCCTCCTCCCAGTTGCCCGGCGTCGGAGCCATCTCCAGATAGCGTTCGCCGGACCATTGCCGGTCGACGCCGTCGAAAATAACGCTTTCCGGCGAATAACAGAAATAAAGCGTCGAACTGCGCAGCTCGAAAAGGTGCAGGCAGGCGGTCAGATTCATCAGGAATTTCCGCCAGTATTCCAACTTGCCGGAAGCCAGATAGAGGAAATAATACGCTTCGCCGGTCCAGGCGCTCCAGCCGTGCGGCGTATTCAGGCAGTTCCGCCAGCCGATCGCCCAGAAGGTCTCCCAGAAACGCACCGACGCGCCGTGCGTCGTCGCATCCGGACCGCGCCATTCGACGCAATCGTGCCCCCGCATCACCGCTTCCGCCGCCGGCAGGTACTCCGGCGCCTTCTCCTTCCAGGCCCAAAACGCCAACTGCTGCGCCGTACAGGCGATCGCGCCGTCTTCATAACAGGGCGCGCCCTCCGTGCCGATATTGTCGCGGCGGCACAGCAAATCGGCGAACACCGGCCGCAGCGCGTCGATGATTTCCGCCGCCCGTTTCGGCTCGTCGGCCCGCAACGATTCGGCATATTCATACAGCGAGCGGGCCGGATAAATCACCGAAGTATAATGCTGCCGGCCGTGGTGCGCATAAAGTCCGCCGTCGGCACCCCGGCAGCCGAGCAGATAAGTGACCAGCCGGTCGGCCCGCCGCCGCCATTTCAAATCGCCGTCGAGCCCGTACATCTCGCGGCACAAATCGATGACGAACGCATGATTCTGAATCCGGTGCGGAAAACACAACGGTTCGCCGTCCGGCGTATAGGAACAATTGAACAACTCCTCTTCGAAAAAGGATTCGATCCTGGCCCGCCGGGTCGGCAGCGGGTCAATTTTTTCCGCCGCAATCCAGGCGAGCACCGGCATATACGCTTCCATGACATGAGTACCGCGCGGCGGCCGGCTTTTCGCATAGCTGGCGGCACTCAGCAAATAACGCGTCCAATCCGCCCAACTGTAAATGCTGCCGGTCGTCGTCCGGGCGCCGCACTCGATGCTGAACTGATAGGAATTGCCGAATTCGTTCCGCGCCGGCAGCCGCAGCGCAAAATCTCGCACCGCAACCGCGGCAATCTCCGTCGGCTGCGCCCTGCCGATCCAGCTGTTCTCGCCATCGATGCGGATTTCATCGGCAGTCAGCGACTTCTCCTCCGGATAGCGGATCGTCAGCGTTTCACCCGCCGGCGCAAAAATCCGGCCGCCGGCCAACCGGCCGGGTTCATTGCCGCTGGCGGCAAATGCCACGCAGGCGGCCCGGGTATATTCGGCCGTCCGGGCCCACATCTCCGGCTCGGAACGGCAGGGTATCAGATAAAAACGCCATTCCCGCTGTTCGCCGGGCGCCAATTCCACCGGCGGCGGCGTCACCCGCACCGGCAATTTCTCCCCGGCATTGAGCAGATCGACCGCGATCGTCCCGATCTGATGGCCGCCGGACGGCCGGTCGCCCCGGCTGTACCCGGCCCGGCGGTCATCGTACAAGCCCCGCCAGCCGGCCACCCGATCGGGTGAAACCACCGCCAACCGTTTGCCGGAGGGCGTCGCCAGGGCGCACCAGAAATGACTGTTCTCCACCCGGGCGCCGGACGGAGAAAATTTATCGAGAAATTCCGGATAGGAGAGCATCAGGCAATCCACCCCGACCTGCCAGCGCAGTAAATCCACCCGGTGCCCGACCAGCAAAGCGGCATTGGTCAACTGCACCCGGCACTCCAACCCGCCGTCGCAAACCTGATAACTCACCTGCAACTGCATATCTTTGGCGCCGCCGCTGTAACAATCCGCCTTGCCGCGCAATTCGATATATTCCGCCGGCCCGGCATCGACGCGCCACAGCCAGCGGCCACGCCACGGCGACTCCGCCTGGTGAAACGCATAAGCGATTCCGTCCTGTTCCAATTCAAGCACCATTCCCCGGCGCGTCTTGTAATGCATCATTTTTCCGTCCTTGCTGTGTCATTCATAAACGATTCCGCTACGAGAAAATATTATATCGGCGAAAGGCCGCACTGTCAACGCGGCGATCCGGAAAACTCGCCATCTTTGCCGCCGGACGGCCGGGCCGTGATCCCTGCACCGGTAAATTCCCGGCTCCGGAATGCAAACAACGACAGAGCGATCACCAGCACCCCGGCCCCGGCCAGCAACCTTCCGACCGCGATCCGGTCCGCCAGCGGCCCGAACAGCACCATCCCGAGCGGCAGGCCGCAGCAATTGGCGATTTGCACCAGACTGAACACCCGGCCGTGCATCGCCGGATCCACTTTCTCCTGCAGCAATGCGGTCAGCGGCGCGCTGAAACAGGGCATCGTAATGCCGATCAGGAAATTGAACAACAGATAACTCCAGAAAACCGGCGCGACGCCCAGGCCGATCATCAACGCGCCGTACAGCAAACCGGCCAGAATCGTCGTATGCAGCCGGTTGCGGAAACCGCCCCAGGCGGCAATCAACATGCCGCCGGCCGCCGCGCCGGCGCTGAAGACCATTTCACTGGCGGAAAGCCGCCAGACTTCATCGCCGAAGGAACGCCCGACCAGCAACGGCGTCAAAAAGGCGGCCGGGCTGATCGAAATAGTTACGGCAAACAAAAAGAGCAGCAAACGGCGGATAAAAGCGTGATCGCGCAAATAGCCCAAACCCTGCTGGATGTTCCGCCAATTGGATTGCAGTCGATTTTCCGCCGCTTCCCGGATCGCCGGCACCGGGAAAGTGAACAGCAAGCCGATGCCGACGGCCGCAGTCGCCACGTCGATGAAAAAAGTCGCCTCAATCGTCATGAACATCAGAACCGCCCCGCTGGCCGCCGGCGACAAAAACATCATCAGCGAAGTGATGCTGCTGTAAACGCCGTTGATCCGGATCAATTTTTCCGCCGGCACGATTTGCGGAATCAAGGCGTTGACCGCCGGAGTCTGAATGCCGGTTCCGGCCGAACGGACGACCAGCACGGCAAACAGCAGCCAGAGTTCCCGATAGCCGGCGAGAAAGGCGATCGCCACCCCGAACGTCGCCAGCGCAATCGCCGCATCCGGCAGTATGACCAGCCATTTGCGGTTGTAACGGTCGATCCAGACGCCGCCGAACAGCGCGATCGCGATCTGCGGCAGAAAACCGCAGAGCGTCGCAATGGTCATCATCGCGCCGGACAGCGTGGACAAGGCGATATGCCAGATAATCGCAAATTGCACCAGCGAGGAGCCGAACAGGGAAATGGTCTGGGCAGTCAGGAAAATAGCAATTTTTCTCCGCCAGTTTTCCGCCGGAACCTCGACATTTGTCATTTTCTGCTTTTACCCCGGTTTATCGCTCCGGCGCCGGAAGAAAAAACTGCCGCGCCGGAATATTGCCTAAAAAAACGAAAAACAGCTCGACGCTCAAACGCCAAAAAATAATTCCGGCGCCCCTTCGGCCTGCGGAAACGGTCTTCGCCGCCAATTTCAGCGGCGGGCCAAACGCCAGCCGTCCACCCGGACCTGCATCAGAAAGATTGCCAGCGACAGGCCGAATACCACGTACGGCAAAATTCCGAAGGTCGTCCGCGCGGCGATATAACCGACCAGCGGCGGGATCATCGCAATGCCGAGCGCCCCGGCTCCGCCCTGATAACCGGTCAAAATGCCGGCGGTCGCGTCATTGAAACGCCGGGGCGCTTCGTGCATCATGCACGGATACAGCGAAGCCAGCGAAAAGCCGGCCAGCAGCAATGCCGCCAGCGCCAGCCACCGCCCCCCGGGAACGGCCAGCAATATTCCGGCCAGCATCGCACCGGCCGTGCTGCAGCGAATCAAGCGGCGGTTGCCGATCCGGTCGGCAAAAATGCCGAGCAGAAACCGGCCGGCCGTCAACGCGCCCCAGTAACCGGCCACCCAGTAACCGGCCGCCTCCGCCGGCACCTGCCGCAAAGTCGTCAGCAACGTATAGCTCCACAAACCGATCGACACTTCAATGCCGGTATAAGCCCAGAAAATCAGCGCGCAGCACCAGAAGCGCACGTCACGCGTCACGGTTTCACCGGCCGCGGCAAGCCCTTCCACCGTGCCGGCCGCGGTGCCGCCGGACTCGCGCCATAACCCCAACGCGGCCAGAAAAAGCGTCGCCAGGACAATTTGAATCGAAGCGATCAGTCCGTAAGACCACCGCCATGACCAGCCGGCGGCAATGACCAGCGTCACCACGGTCGGTCCGGCGCTGGCCCCGATCCCCCAGCAGCAGTGCAGCCAGCTCATGTCCCGGCTGGAATAATGCTTGGCCACGTAGAAATTCATGCCGGTATCGACCGCCCCCTGCCCAAACCCCAGCGGCACGGTCAGCAGCAGCAACCCCCAGAATACCGGCAAAAGCGCATCCCCCAGCAGCGAAAACCCGGTCAGGTAGCCGCAGATCATCAGCAGCCGGCCGGTTCCCACCCGCCGCAGCACAGCCCCGCTCATGAAACTCGACACCGCCGAACAGAGCGTCAGCAGCATCGTCAAAAAGCCGGCGTAATAAATCGGTTCGCCGAAGTCGACGCGCATATAGTCCCAGGCCACGCCGAGCACCGTATCCGGCAATCCCAGGCTGACAAAACCGATGTAGATGATGACCAACAGAATCCGGGCGCGGATCGCTGGATCGGCAATTTTGGCAGGCGGCAAATTCATTTTGCAGTCAAATTTTCAATCGCATTCCGGCCAGAAACGGTTCGAATCCGCAACGGCGGTAAAAGTCGAACAACTCCGGTTCGCACAGCAACTCCAGATGAAGCTTCGCCGCGGCGCATTCGGCGGCCAGCACCCCCACCAGCCGCCGGCCGATGCCGCGCCGCCGATATCCCGGATGCACCCCGAGACCGCACAGCAAAGCGGCAATCACGCCGTCGGAAACCACTCTGCCGACACCAACCAGTTTTTCGCCGTCATACATCGCCGCCGTCCGGAACGCCTGCCGATGCGCCAGCTCCAGCCCCGCGGCCGGCTGCTTGACATGCCGGTTCCAATTCAACGCTTCATACAATTCCCACAGCGCTTCCCCGGGCGGGGAAGCCAACTGCAAAATCAATTTCTTTTCCATGATTCAGTAAGCTCTCCGGCCATTTTCGTCTTCCTGTTTCCGAAACGGGGAAACCATACTCCGGAAACGGCGGAAAAGCAAATGCCCCAATCGTTCACCGGCCCAGAAAAGCGACTGATATTTTCCGGAATCAGGGTATGCGGCAAAGCAAAAAGCGTCCCCGATCCGGACAGGTCACGCCGACTCCCGCAGAATCAACTGGGGCTTCAGCGTCATATTCACCTGGTTGTCCCGGTGCTTGATGATATCCAGCAAGCCGGTGGCCGCCGCCCGCCCGACTTCCCGCCGCCGCAAATCGACCGTACTCAGAGCCGGAATGGTAAATTGCGATACTTCGACATTGTCAAAACCGAATACCGCCACCTCTTCCGGCACTTTGATGCCGTTGGCATGGGCCGCCGCCAGGAAGCCGGTCGCCAGAATGTCGTTGCCGCAGAACACGCAGTCGAACGGCGCCCCGGTATGCAGCAGCTTCAGGCAACTGGCAAAACCGTCGGCATAACTGTAACCGCCCGGAATCCAGATGACCTCCTCCCGCGGCAGCCCGATGCCGGCGAGAAAGCCGCGTTCCTTGCCCCGCGACAGCGGTTGTTCGAGATCGACCAAGCACTCCCGTTTGTAGTCGCCGAGCACCACCGCCGGATGACGGCGGCCGATCCGCCGGAAATATTCGCCGACCATGCGGCCGCCGGCTTCGATGTCCACCCGGACGCAATTGTCGTGGCGGGGATTGTTGTTGCCGATCAGCACGAACGGTTTCGCCCAGAAGTCGAGCCGTTCTTTCAGCGACTCATACAAATCGGTTTCACAACCGCAGATGATGCCGTGAATGTTCGCCGCCTTGAACACATCGTAATAAAAATCGTCGAGCAACGGGATGTCGTTGAACAGCAGATGCGGGCTGACCTGCCACTGCTCCGTCTGAAATACCGCATTGATTCCCTCGAACATCTCGGCAAACATATAGTCCAGCCCGAGCTGCGTTCCGGCCAGCGTATGGATGACCACCACCTGATCCCGGGCAAACGGAATATTATTGCAGGCCAGGTGACCGTTCGGACGATAACCGACTTCGGCTGCTTTTTGAAAGATACGGCGCTTGGTCTCGGAGCGTACCGGCGATTTGCCGCTGAAAGCACGGGAAACGGTCGACTCGGAAACGTTCAACAATTTTGCAAATGTTCTGATATCCATTCGTTCTTCAGTCCATGTTTTGAAAATAATGCAACTAGTGTCCTGAATAAAGTATAGCAAAAAACAAAAACAATGTCAACTCCTCAATGAAAAATTTTGAATATTTTTTAATTCCTTTAAAATTGAGCAGGTTATCATTTTGCCAATCACTGCAACATGTTGCAAATATTTTCATAAAAATAACGAAAAATTATCAATTTTTCAATGATTTCATCCGGGGGCAGATTGACCTTGCCGCCCCAAATACGGTATTATTCAACCGCCTAAAATACGGAATTTCAGCCTCGGGACGCCTCCCGGCGGAAGCGGCATTTCAGGAAAACCGCCGTCAAAAACCATCGATTTTCCGGCAAAGGATTTGCGTTCCCGGTAAACTGCGGTATCTTCTTCATTCGTTTATTCAATCCATTCCAATGAAAGACAAGCGATGAAACCGAAAAATTTTGATATCCGCAACACCGGCTGGCGACGCGAACTGCCGCAGCCGATCTTCGACGAATGTCCGGCCTATCTGGATTTCTACCAACGCGCCTGGGAGCTCGCCCACGACCATGTCAAGGCAATTCCCGGCATGCCGCAGACGCCTTATATGGATGAAGCCTTTCTGGACAGCGACATCTGGATCTGGGACAGTTGCTTCATGATGTTTTTCTGCAAATATGCCGCCAATGTCTTTCCCGGCATCGAAACGTTGAACAATTTCTACCAGCCGCTGTACGATGGGGTGCCGCTGCCGAAAATCGTCACCCGCAATCCACCGGACTGGAGCGGTTGTCACGACGGCGAAACCGTTCCGGTCCGCATCCATATTTCCGACAACCCGCCGTTGTTCGCCTGGGCGGAATACAGTTACGCGCTGATGACCGGCGACCGTGCCCATCTGGAGCGATTGCTGCTCGAAAAACAGTATCTGCAGAAGCATTTCGCCTTTTTCGACAGTTTGACCGAACCGGGCGTCCAAACCCCGTTCACCCGGGCCCGCACCTGCCTGGTCAAACGGGAGAACGGCTATTTCTGGGAAGGCGGCCGCAGCGGCATGGACAACACGCCGCGCGGCCGGACCGGTCGCCGTGCCGAAACGGAACGGCCGAATCATCCGCGCATGCTCTGGGTCGACGCCATCGCCCAGCAGGGATTGGCCGCACACCGGATCGCCCGGATTGCCGAATTGATCGACCGGCCGGAACTGGCCGCCGAATGGCAGGGGAAATTCGAAGCGATCAAAGCCAAACTCAATTGCCATTACTGGGACGACGCCGACGGCATCTATTACGATATCAATGGCGATACGCAGGAAAAGATCAAATGCCTGACGCCGGCGTCGTTCTGGCCGCTGCTGTCCGGCATCCCGGCCCCGGAAGCGGTCGACCGGATGTGCCGTTACCTGACCGGCCCGGCCAAGCTCGGCGGTCCGGTGCCGTGGGTGACCGTCGCCCGCGACGATGCCGACTTCAACGCCGAAACCGGCGATTACTGGCGCGGCTCGATCTGGCTGCCGACCGCCTACATGGGAATCAAAGGTTTGGAAAATTACGGCAAATTCGACCTGGCCAACGCCACCGCCCGCCGGATTCTCGACCACATGTACCGCACTTACCGCGACTATGAACCGCATACCGTCTGGGAATGCTACCACCCGAATCTGCCGGAACCGGCGCAGCACGGCACGGAGCTGGTCCGGCCGGATTTCTGCGGCTGGTCGGCATTGGGACCGATCGCGCTCTTTCTCGAAAACGTCATCGGCATCTACCAAGCCAACGCCTTTACCGACACAATCGACTGGGCGCTGCCGCCCCGAATCGCCGGCCGGCTCGGCATCGCCAATTATTCGTTCGGCGACACCGTCACCGAACTGGTCTATCAGGACGGCCACATCCGGACCAGCAGCAATCGGCCTTACAGGCTGAACGTCGCCGGGCGGACGTTGCCGGTGCCGGCCGGGGAAGCACAATTCACCGTCGTCTGAGCGGCGTGTGTTTCTCGCGGATTTCCCGGCCGGACCGGCCGGGAGACCGGAACAGGAAATGATTTCGGCGGCCGGGATACTGTGAGAGTTTCCCGCCTAACTCCGGTTCCGTGTGTGATTTGTCCGATTGTTCGGCGCAAGCGGTTTGTGCCGATTCCACCGAAAACAGAACATGGCGCTCCGGATAAATATTTTATTTGTGTAAAAAAAATGCAAAATAATTCGCACAACTGTTGCTTTTTGTGAAAAATTTTGCTATACTATATTCCAGAAAGCCATGACAAATCAATGAAGCAATGAAATAAAAGGTTTGTTCCAATGGGATTACGGGAAGAAAAACGACGGAAGGCGGAACAATACGTTCTGGGCCTGTTCCGTTCTCTGAACCACGGTGAGGCGTTGCCGCCGATCCGGACAATGGTCGAAGAGAGCGGCCTCGGCCGCAGTTTGCTTGAAAATGCGATCGGCAACCTGGTCGCCCGTCATCTGCTGGAAACCAGGGAACGTTCCGGCATCTACCGGACGACGCTGGACCTGGATACGAACCGGGAGCCGGCGGCGACCGAACGCATCGTCGACATCGTCGCCTGCAGCGAAATCGATTACCTGCGCGACCCGAAATCGTTCGCCTCGCAACTGGTCAACCATTTGATCGTCAAAGGAACCGAATACAACTACGCGATGCGGCTCCACCGGGTCAGTTACTATGCGGCCATTTCCGCCTACACCCAATTGATCGAAGAAAAACAGTTGAAACAGGCCTTTCTGCTGCTGCCGTCCAACGAGGAAATCGCCAAGGAATTCAACAGCTGCGATGTCCACAACGTCGTCGTGCTGCCCCGCTACCGGCCGTCGAAGGGACCGGCGGTCATCGATCCGCCGAATCTGATCGAACTGCAGCTGGATTACCTTTTCTCCCAGGGACACCGGCAGATCGCCTATATCCATGCGGTGGATCTGGGTTTTCCCTACCTGATCGCGCTGCTGTGGCGGGAGAGCTACTACCGGACGATGGCCGAGCATGCGCTGCCGGTTTATCCGGAATGGGCGGTCCATTACTCCTGGGAGGACGAAGTGCTGTTCCGGCGGCTGGACACGTTGTTTCACAGCAGTCACGTTCCGACGGCGATCATCACCCATTCGTTCTGCCTGCCGGCGCTGTACCGCTACTGCATGAAGCACGGCCTGCGGATCGGCGAGGACATCTCGGTGATCGCTTCGGAGGAAATCGGCACCGAAAATCTTTATCCGCAACCGACCTGCGCCGACAACGACGTGAAGGCCATCGCCGAAATGAGCTGGCAGTTCCTGCTGCAGAAACACCGCAAACAGGATTTCTGTCTGATCAATTACATCGACCTGAAAATCCACGAAGGGCAATCGGTCCGGCGGCTGTCCGACTGCGCCGCAGTCCGTTACGATGAAACCTGGCTGAAAGATTCGATCAATACCTGACATAACCAACATCAAAGGAGGCAGACGATGAAAAAGAGTTTCACACTAATTGAATTGCTGGTCGTAATTGCTATCATAGCCATATTAGCCAGCATGTTGCTGCCGGCACTGAGCAAAGCGAAAGCGAAAGCGCAGGCCATCAAATGTCTCGGCAACCTGAAGCAGCTGGGCCTGGCGACGATCATGTACTCCGACGATTTCAACAGCTATCCGGTCGAACTGTACAAGGAAAGCAAGTATATGCAGCAGACTGCCGTCGTCGGCCTGCTCAACGGTTCGGGGTATCTGTCCGGTTCGGATGTCTATCGCTGCCCGAGCAATTCGGATTTCAACCAGGCGCAATTCTATTCGGACACCCCGCCGGATGATTGGACCGAAGGCAGTTGGCCGGACTCGAAGTCATGCTTCAGCTATGGTTACAACCATTCGTTCATGAAGTCCCTGCGGGTCTGGGGGACCTGGCATCACTGCGCGGCTTGCGCGGCCCACGAAGAATCCTATCAAAGCGCCGCAGCGCTGTCCGGCGCGCCGTATGCGTCAAGTTCGATTCTGTTCTGCGACGGCACTTATACCTTCCTGGACGACTCGCATTGGATTACCGACATCGACGCGAGCGGCAACACCACCGGACGCATCCGCTTCCGCCACGACAACCGGATGAATTACGTCCTGGGCGACGGCTCGGCCAGCAGCGCGGTGCTCAACGAACTGGTCGGAGACAACCTCGGTTTCTACAAGAAATACTACACGCCCTGGTGCAATTGAACCACCGGACGCCGAAAACGGCCCGGCTTCCTCCGGATCTTCCCCGTCTGCGGGGAAATCCGGATTTTTTTTATTCTTTTTTGTGCCAGTTTTCTTTTATTTCAATCGATTAAAGCACAATTTCGATTGATGATTGTCCAATAAAAGGTGAGCATTTCGACAGATTAAGCTCAAAGTGAAAATTGACCAAGAAAAATCTTGTGTAAAAAATTTGAAAAATAATTTGCACAGCTATTGCATTTTGTGATTTTTTTTGCTATAATACTTGTACAGAATAAAAATGGAACGATCGGATGTGACATCATCCGGTTTAAAATGGATGAAAAAATGGGTTTGCGGGAAAAAAAACGATTGAAAGCGGAACAGTACGTTCAAGGCCTTTTCCATTCATTGAATCATGGAGAAGCCCTGCCGCCGATCCGGACCATGGTCGAAGAGAGCGGACTCGGCCGGTGTGTCATCGAAAACGCCATCGGCGACCTGGTGGCCCGCCAGTTGCTGGAAACGCGCAAACGTTCCGGCATCTACCGGACCACCCTCGATCTGGAAGCGGAACTGCCGGAACAGGATCGGATTGTCGACATCGTCGCCTGCAGCGAGATCAATTATCTGCGCGATCCCCGCTCGTTTGCCTCCTTGCTGGTCAATCATCTGATCGCCCAGGGGACCGAATACAATTACGCGATGCGCCTCCACCACGTCAATTATTACGCGACAATTTCGGCGTACGTCCAATTGATCGAAGAAAAAAAGATCCGCCAGGCTTTTCTGTTGCTGCCGGCCAACGACGAAATCGTCAAGGAGTTCAACAGCCGCAACGTTCACAATGTCGTCGTCCTGCCGCGCTACCGGCCGTCGCAGGGGCCGGCGGTCATCGACCCGCCGAACCTGATTGAACTGCAGCTAAAATACCTGTTCGAACGCGGTCATCGGCGCATTGCCTACATTCATGCGGTGGATCTGGGGTTCCCGTGGCAGATCGCGCTGCTGTGGCGTGAAAGCTACTACCGGACGATGGCCGAACAGGCGCTGCCGGTTTATCCGGAATGGGCGGTTCATTATTCCTGTGAGGAAGAGGTGTTGTTCCGGCGCTTGGACGGCTTGTTTCACAGCGGGCACGCGCCGACGGCGATCATCGTCCACTCGCTTTGCCTGCCGCTGCTGTACCGTTACTGCATGAAGGAAGGCATCGGAATCGGCGAGGACGTCTCGGTGATCGCTTCGGAGGAAATCGGCACCGAGAATCTCTATCCGCAGCCGACCTTCGTTGACAACAACGTTCAGGCCATTTCGGAAATGAGCTGGCAGTTTCTGCTGCAGAAATCGAGCAGCCAGGATTTCTGCCTGATCAACTATATCGATCTGCGGATTCACGAACGGGAAACCATTTCGTCATGCCGGCCGCTGAAGCTGGAGCCGATTTATACCAGAAACGACATTCTATCCCCAATATCACTGAACCAACCACAAATCCAAGGAGTAGAAAGATGACGAACAAGAAATTCACACTGATCGAACTGTTGGTCGTGATTGCAATCATTGCAATCCTGGCCAGCATGTTGCTGCCGGCTCTGGGCAAGGCCAAGGCCAAGGCGCAGCAGGTCAAATGCATCAGCAACCTCAAACAGATCGGCCTGGCCAACATCATGTATTCCAACGACTATGACGACTACATGGTATTGACCTGGCGGTGGCGCGACGGCGCTTATGGCGTGGCCGAAGACTGGTGGACCGCGCAACTGTGGCCGTATACCGGTTCGGTCGACCCGAACAGCGGCAAAGCGGGTGACAACATGGCCTGGGAAGACAACCAGATCTTCCACTGTCCGGTGGAAAGCACCCGGCCGGCCTTTTCCTACGCCAAGAACCATATGACGGAGAATGATATCAGTGGCGGCAACGCCGGTTACAAGATGTCGTCGATCATCAGTCCGAGCACCAAAGGCGTTTTCGTCGACGGAACGGTCAACAAATCCAGCTACTGGACATTGGTCATGTACACCTGGGACCAGATGGATGTCGGCGGTCAGGGCGCTTCGGCGCGGCATGGCGGCACCAACATCGGTTTCGCCGACGGCCACGTCGATTTTTACAAAGAACTGCGGATGCACTATGTGTTGAGCTATTACGGCGGCGATTATTCGATGTGGTGCTACAACAAGGAAACCACCAGCAACTGATCGGCCGAACCTGAACCAGCCATCCGGAAATACGACTCTTCCGGATGGTTTTGAGTACTCCGCCGGGTATGATCCCCACGCCGCTTTACAGAAAGGATGATTATGACGGGCAAAGCGATTGTATTGAGCTGTCTACTGGGCATGACCGGCCTCTGCCGGGCCGGCGACGCCGTCCGGACCGCGCTGCAGCCGGAATTGTATGGAACCGTTTCGTCGCAAGCGCCGTTTGCCGCCAACCGGCTGGAAATTGTCAAGCTGGCCAATGACCGGGCCAGCCGCGGACTGATCCGATTCGACCTGTCCGGCCTGGATGCGGCGGCGGCCGGTGATGTCGGTCGGGCGACGCTGTCCGGCTCCCTGCGGATCAAGGGCGGCAAGGGTCCGCTGCCCCCGCTGGAACTTGCCGCGCTCCGCCAGGCCTGGAACGAACGGGCCGACTGGCAATTCAGCGACGGCCGGACAAGCTGGCCGCTCGACCGCAACAAATATTACAACATCGACAACAGCCTCGACTGGGCCGGCGGCACCGCCTGGACCATCGACCCGGAGGCGGAAACTTACAACATCGATATCACCGACGAGGTGCGGCGCTGGCTTTATATGGACCGGCCCAATTACGGCCTGCTCCTGCGGGTCGGCGGCATCGTTCACGGCACGCCGTCGGAAGGCGATTACGCCATAACGCTGGGAGAACCGACCTTGACCATCGAACTGAACGGCCAGCCGCCGACGCCGGCACAGCCGCTGCAGCCGGCCATCCGGCACTATCCGTCCGCTTTGCTGCCGCCGGTGTCCGTCCCTTATATTTTCCATATTTTCAACGGCATTCCGCAGCAACACCGCGACTCGCTGATCAATTCCGGCGATGTCAGCGGCGTCAATCCGTCGGCCGGCTACCTGACCCTGTCGTGGATATACGGCCCGAACAACCCGTATATCGAAACCGAAGCCGAATTTATCAAGTGTTACCTTGATTACCGCGATGCGATGGGATTGCAGGTTGACGAGTGGCAGGGCAAAACCCGCCTCGGAGCAGAAATAAATGCGCAGGAAGACCCGAATGTCGTCAAAAACAACGCCAAGATCGACCACTCCGTCGCCGGCATCCTGGCCGCCAAGCAAGCCAGGCCGGAACAATTTATCGCCGTCTATTGGCGCGGCGAAGATTCGATCGAACCGCTGATCGAAGCCGGCCAACCGGATTTGCTGATCGTCGAATGCCAGTCCCATTTGAAGAATATATACAACATCAACTGGGGCGTCGAGCCGCCGGATATGCTGCGGCGGGTCGAATATGCCCGCCGGCTCGGCGTCATCGAGCGGACGATCCCGCTGATCGGCATGTTCGAAAAAACGGCGGATTTCCATCCGGAAAAGATTCTGACCGCCGCCGAAGTCGAAGAACTGATCAAAATGTTCCGGCAGGCGGCGCCGGAGATGCCGGGGCTGGCTTTCTACGGCGGCAGCAGCCCGGAATTCATGGCCGAAGCTGAAGCGATCGCCCGGCGTTATTTCGTCGCGCCGGCGCCGGAGGTCATCATCACTCAACCGGCCTACGGCGCCACGGAACAGGCGATGAAAACCGAATTCCGCGCCGAAGCCAAAGCGCGGGACGGCCGCTCGATTCAGCGGTATGACTGGTTCATCGACGGTGATCTGATTCAGCAGGATGTCAAACCGCAATTCGTCATCGACAACCGCGCCCTGGCGCCGGGACGGCATATCGTCACCTGCCAGGCGGTCGACAGCGGCTGGAACCGGGCGGCGGCACAACTGGAATTCAACAACGGAAGGAACTGACCTTGAAGCTGCTAAGTTTTTTTCTCGGCATCTGGCTGTTGGGCTGGACCGGGACGGCCAACGCCGAAATTTTGATCAACCAGGATGACTTCAACGCCTGGACGGTGCGCGACAACACCCGCTGGACGGTGTCGGATTGGCCGGACGGCCAAGGTGGCTGCTGCGGCAAGCTGGTGTTCGAACGTTACGGCTCCGGCGAACGCTGGCCGGCAATCGTCTTTACCGGCAACCGGCACGACGACTGGCGCAATGTGGAACGCGTCATCTTCCGGTTTTACGCCGAAAAGGCCAATCCGATTTACCTGCAGTTGCGGGATGGCGAATTCTGGGGACAATACGACGTTTCGCTGCAGCCCGGCTACCAGGAGGTGGTGCTGGACAGTGAATTTCTGCGCCGCAAGAACCTGCGCCATGTCAATGAAATTCATATCTTCAGCTGCGAACCGTCCGAAGACATCACCGTCTGGGTCGGCCCGGTGAAACTGGAGACCGCCGACCGGCTCAGCGCCCCGCTGGCGGATTTGACCGGCCGGCTGGCGGCCGCGGCGCCGACCGACCGGGACGACCGGCCGGCTCTCCTGCAGAAAGCGATGGAACAGAATTATCAGGCGGCTCAGCAACGCCTGGCTGCATTGAATCAATTGCCGGCAACCGAACGGCTCTCTCCGCCGGCCGGCAGTTTCGACCGACTGGAAGAGGCGCGCGAATTGGTGCAGACCCTGAATGATCAACGCGCCCTCGACGCCTTTCACGACCGCCAGCCGGAAGAAATCTGCGTCGCTTCGTTCGCCGACGCGACGGAAAAAGTCCACCGCGACGGCCCGACCTTCCACGGAACGCTGACGGAAGCCGGCCGAATTTCCGCCGCCCGCGGCGAGGCGGAAGGCTTGCAGGTAATATTATTGCCGAGGCAGGCACTGCACCGCGTCTCAATCCGAACGGCCGGCCCCCTGAAGACATCGGACGGCACGGAATTGCCGGCCGCCGCCGTTGCGATCGCGCCGATCGGCTATGTCAACTGCGCATTGCCGCCCTATGAAGTCAGCCGGACGGGCTGGTGGCCGGATCCGCTGCTGGAACAGGTGGCCGAACTGGATCTGGAACCGTTCAAGTTCCAGAGCTTCTATGTCGACGTCACGATTCCGGCCGATCAGCCGGCCGGCCTTTACCGGGGCAAACTGCAACTGTCGGCGGAAGGCATGCCGGAACGGGAATTGGCGTTGACCGTGGAAGTGTATGATTTCACCCTGCCGCCCGGGTCGCCCTATCCGATTGCGACTCAACTGTCGATGGGACCGGTCGAGAACAATTTCGCCGATCCGGCGGCGCGGGACGCTTACCGGCGGCAATGCCAGTTACTGGCGTTGACCCACCGGGTCAATCCGGATACGATCTATGAAGGTCCCCGTCCGGCGGAGGATGTCAAATTCCGGCTCGACCACGGCGCCGGCCGCTTCAACCTGACCTACGTCCAGCCGTGGCGCAACGACGCCGATCTGAACCACTATCCGGCCTGGGCCCGCAACCGGATCATGGACGAACAACTGAAGACCTTCGTCCCGCAATACGAAGCGGCCGGCGTGCTCGACCGCGGTTATATTTACTCCTTCGATGAAATTTCCGAAGAGTTCTATGCGGCCGCCCGGGAAATCTTGTCGGAAATCAAGCGGACTTATCCCAATATCCCGCAGATGACGACGGCGCGCGATTACTCGTTCGGACTTGACAGCAACCTGGACGACTGCATCGACATCTGGGTCCCGGATGTGCCGGCTTATGAAGCGCATCCGACCGAAATCGCCGCCGCCCGGGCCCGCGGCAAGCAGGTCTGGTGGTACATCTACGCCTCCCCGTACAAGCCGTACAACTTCTTCATCGAAAATCCGGGGCTGGCGCAACGGCTGCTGATGGGCGTGCAGGCCTGGAAATATCAAACCGACGGCTTCCTCTACTATTATCTGCTGTGGAGCAAAGAGGCCTTCCTCGACGGCGCGCCGTTGACCAACTGGGCGCCGGCAACCTACTTCAACACCAACGGCGACGGCAACCTGATGTACACCGCCGCCGCCGGACCGGTGCCTTCGCTGCGCCTGAAACTGATCCGCGATGGAATTGAGGACTACTGGTATTTCCGGTTGCTGGCCGAGGCGGTCGACGCCGTGAAACAGGGAGCACCCGCTCCGGATGCCGCCTGGCTGGAGAACGCCGAGGCGCTGCTGAAGGTGCCGGAAACGCTGGCCCGGTCGCTCGATGAACACACCGTCGATCCGCAGGAGCTGCAAGCCGCCCGCGAGGCCATCGCCCGGCTGTTGACTGCCTGTCACGCCGGCGGCGGACACTAATTGCCCCCGCGTCCGCCGGCGGGCAATTCAACGTCTCCCCGGCAGAAAACTCGAACGAACCAATTCACTCCCCGCCGCCCCCGGACTCTCCTCCCGGAGGCGGCAGTTTTGCCTGCCGGCTACAAACGCTCGAACCACGGATACGGCAGCAATCTCAACAGCCAGCCGACCAGGCGCCAGCGGCGGGTCACATAAAGATAACGTTTCCGGCGTCGCAAACCGGCAATGATTTGAGCCGCGGCAGTTTCGGGCGAACACATCCAGAAAAACGGGCCTCCCTTGGCCATCGCCGTATCGACGAAGCCCGGCAGGATGGTCACACACCGTACGCCGCTTTTTTCCCGGTTCGCTTTGCGGGCCAGCCCTTCCAGATAATAACGCATATAGGCTTTGGAAGCGGAATAACCGCTGTCGTTTTCAAACCCGCGCCAGCCGCCGACCGACGAAATCACCGCCAATTGGCCATGCTTCTGCTCCGCCAGGCGGCGGTAAACCAGGTTGACCACTTCGGTAAAGCCGGTGACATTGACTTCCAGCGTCCGGCGGCAAAGCGCCCAGTCGAGCTGCGGATTGAGCTCTCCAAAACCGGCGCAATAGATCACCAGGTCGATCCTGTCAAAACGCGCCAGCAGCGCGTCCAGCCGTTCCGCCCGGTCGCGTTGTTCCAGATCGAACGTTTGAATTTCACAACCGGCAGCCGAACGGACAGCCGCATCCCGCAACTCCCCTTCCCGGCGGGCCGCCAGCCCGAGCCGGATTTCCGGATTCCGGCCGTACTGCAACGCCAACGCCCGGCCGATGCCGGACGAAGCGCCGATGATAATGATATTTTTCACGCGTTTTTCAGTTTCACCGGCCATAGCTTTCCATTTTTTTAAGCTCTACTGTATTCGGTCCGGCTTTACAAATCAAGACGATTTCGTTTTTTCCGGCAACTTTCTCCCAATCTGCTCCGGGCCGGACGCGGGGCTATTCCGGCAAGTGGCGCTGCCGAGAAGGCCCAAAATCTGCACCTGGTGTTGATTTACAATTAAAATTCGGAAAAAAAAGCCGGGAAGGGTTGACTTCTGATGATTTTTTTGCTATACTATTCACATTGGCAAGCATTGGACTGTATTGGCATCAATCAACCATGAGATTTGAAAAGAACGAACCATGTCGGTAAAAGCAATCAAAGCGCGTCTGCAGTTGAACCGGGATTCCATCACCCCGATCTACCAGCAACTGCAGGAGTGTCTGAAAGAGTTTATCCAAACCAACCCCGGCGGCACCCGGCTGCCGTCGGAACGGGATTTGGCGGAAGAACTCGGCATTTCCCGGCAAACCGTCAATATGGCGCTGAATTACTTTCTGGACAAAAAACTGATCGTCCGCAACGGCCGGAAAGGCACTTTCACCGCCCCGGACGAACCGGACAAGCCATCCAGAGCACCGCTGCCGGAATTGGATTTCTCCAAAGTTTACCCTTTGAATTTCAACGGGTATTATGAATTCGGCGCTACGCAGCAACTGCGCATCCTGCTGTTTGAAAATTTACCGTCACAGAAAAATTTCTGGGACGAATGCGTCCGGCTGTTCAATCACCAGCGGCACTACCAGGCGGAAATCGTCTATCTGCCGCGTTCACTGAGTCTGGCGCAGGCACCCGATTATGCGGAAAGCATGAATTGCGACCTGGTCCAGAGCTGCTCGTACCACCTGACCAATCCGGCTTTGCTGGCGCCGCTGCCGCCTGAGCTGGTCCGGCAACTGGCCGATCCGTCCTCCTGCTGGAGCGAATGCCTGGAAAACGCGCCGGCCGGACTGCTCGACAAATACTTTCCGGTTTACATCGTCTTCTGGTCATTGTTCGCCAACCTCCAGCTCTGGGAACAATGCGGCCTCGGCGATTTCGAGCACAGCGGCGAACAGAATCTGCTGGAGGTTCTGCCGCATTACCGCCAACGGGTGCCGGAAGATATTTTCCTGGCGGAAACGCCTTGCGCCATCCTGGCCGGACGCGGATTTCACGCCGGCTATACCAAGGATACCTTCCGCCGCGATTGCGAATCGATCCGGGCTCTGAGCCGCTTCAAGAATATTTTCTACGGCATCCAAAACGAACTGACCAGCCAGTTTGCCGCTTTCGTCAACGGCACGCAGCTACTGTATCCGGCCTGGAGCAACTACCTGCTGATAAAATTGCCCAACCTGCCGACCCGGCTCCGGCAGACGCCGATCTGGCCGGAACCTGGCAATCTGGCCTCGGCTTGCGCGTCAAGTTTTCTGAGCATCTGCAAATTCAGCCGGCACCGGGAAGAGGCGCAGGAATTTCTGCATTTTCTGTTCAGCGATGCCATTCAGCACAATATTCTGTCGATGATGAATGTCATCCCGCTGAAACGCAGCATCCTGCCGGAATTCCAGCGGCTTTTTCCGCAATATACGCTCGATGAATGCGAAAAATTCATCACACTGCACCGGCAATTCACCAATCAGCCGCTGGCCCACCGACTGCAGGCGCGGCTGTACCGGGAACTGCAGCAGTTGGCCAACGGATTGCTGACCGTCGACGAAACCGTCGCCATCGCCGAGGAAAAACAAATATTTCTCCAGGGAACAACTTAAAACGAACCGGAAAGGATTCCATCATGAAGCAAAGATTCACACTGATCGAGCTGTTGGTCGTAATTGCAATTATTGCGATACTTGCCAGCATGCTGCTGCCGGCCCTCGCCCGGGCCAAACGCACCGCCCAACTGATCAAATGTACCAACAACCAGAAGCAGTTGGGGCTGTATATCAATCTGTACGGCAACGACAACGCCGACCTGATTCCGCACCAGCGCCAGAATCTCAATGTCGACCCGTACACCAATACCGACGCCGGCGGCCAGGTCGACACTTCGGTCATCCGGGTCGGTTCCGGCTGGTACTCCGGGCTTGGACTGCTGATCTCGGCCGAATACATTCCGTTCGTCTGGGACCAGAAACCGACGGAACTGTTCTTCTGTCCGCTGTCGGAAAGCGTCGTCGACTCTTGGCATGCCAACTGGGAAGGCACCTGGTATTCCAGCTATCTGTATTTCGGCGGCTTCCACAACAGCCTGACCTGGACCTATGACAAGGGTTCCCGCGCCCGGTTGAGCGACAACGGCGGCTGCGCGTTGATGGTCGATTACCCGACCGTCGACAGCGCCACCGAAAGTTCGCACGGCCTTTACAAAGCCAATGTCCTCTATCTCGACGGCCATGTCGAAAGCCGCACCCAGAAGGAAGGTTACTACGGCCGCGGTTATTCGTACAGCACCAACTGGGAAGATTGAAAAAGCGATGAAAAACATTCCGCCGGATTGGCTGCCGAAAATTGCCCATGTCTGCCGGGAAGTATTCCGCCTCCCGGTCCGCCCGGGATGGCTGCCGATGACGGCCGGGTGGCTCCGGAGCGGGCTACTCTGGCTGCTTCTCGCCGGCTGCCTCTCCCCGGCCGGAGCCGGCAGTCTGGCCTACCGCCGCGATGTCCAGTATTCTTTTTACGAACCTCCCGCGCGCACTCCGGCCGGCGGCAGGACCTTCTTTTACGCGCAGTGGGAACCGTATGAACTGATGCAGAACTTCATGGGTTACTGGATCGACCGGCCTCTGCTGACCGACGTCACCCTTCGCGGCCGCGAGGACGGCCGCGAAGAGGGCTACCTCCGGGAAGTGAAACTGCTGCAGAATTACGGCATCGACGGTTTCGCTTCGCTCGATTATCTGGACGCCTACCGGAACAAGCTGGCCATCGAAGCCAAGCACCGCGAAGAGTTCGAGCCGTACGGCCTGACTCATCTGCCGGTCGCGCCGATGTACTATTATCCCGACGACTATGCGCTGCTGCGTGAATATTTCAAGGTGGCGGTGAATGCGCCGCAATCGCCGCGCATCGGCGGCAAGGCGGTCATCTTCCGTTACGGCGCCGCTACGCCGAAGGAGCTGAAGGAGCTCTCCGAACGCTTGAAAAGCGATCCGGAAATCGGCGACCGGTTCCTGTTGTTCGGCGATATGCCGTTTTACGAATTCCATGCCGATTTCGCCCGTTATGCGGCTGCCGGCCAAACCCCGCCGCCGGAATTTCTGACGGCGTACCGCAACGCGGTCAGGGAAATGCTGGACGCCGCCGATGGGTTGATTCTGCAGGTCAAGGATATCGCATCATCGTCCCGTGAAATGCTCGACGAAGCCGTCGTGCTGCCCTGGTATCGCGATTATATGCTGCCGATCATCCTCGCCGAGCTGGACCGGCCGGAATATCGGGGCAAACTGCTCGGCGCCTATCTGCAGCATGCCTATATCAACCCGATGTCCGGCAACAACGTCGGTGAATACGGCACCCGCCAGTTTCGGCTCTGTTTCGACGAAGCGCTGCGCGCCGCCCCCGATCTGCTGGTATTTTTCGAATGGAATGAAGCCAACGAGAACACCAGTTTCCAGCCGACGGTGGCCAACAGTTATACTTATGCCCGCCTGATACGCTACTATATCCGCCGGTTGCGGGGGGAACCGCCGTCGCCGATGCCGGGCGACGATCTCGCCGTCCCCAATCTGGTTCTTTCCAGCCGGCAGCGCGCCAGGCTCGGAGAATTGATCAATTATGAAATTCTCAATATCCCGGACGGAACCGCCGCCGCGTCCCTGCAGGTGCAATTGCTGCTGCGCGACGCCGACGGCGGACTCCTGATGGAATTTCCGGCCGAAACCGTCGAAACCGCAAAGCTGATGGCGATCAGTTACCGGGTGGCGACCGAAACGCTTGCCGGCCAGGCCGCCGTCGTCCCGGAACTGCACGTGACTGACAATGCCGGCCAAACGACGGTTTACACCGGCTTCGATTACACGGAACTGCGGCCGACCGAAAATTGGCGCTACAAGGAAACGCATCAGCCGTTGCGCGATCTGTGCGTTCCATCGCAAAATGACTTTGAGGCGACAGCCAACCCGGACGGCACGTTCACCATCGGCGCCCATCTCCGGACGGCCGAGAACCTGCGGACCCTGGAAGTGCTCAACCGGCATGAAGAGGCGGCCGCCGCCGATTCGGCCGATGAATTCAACCAAGACAGATGCGCGGTGATTCTCGGCACCTTCACGTCGATGGACTTACTGCTCAAAACGACCGGCACCTTCCGGGTCCTCAACGCCAAGGACTGGGAGGTACGTTCCGACGGCCTGGCGCACGGTTTATGCGAGGTGACGGCGAAAACACCGGACGAAGCCCGGGTCTACACCTATTTCTGGTGGATGCGCTCCACATTCATTCTGAAAATTCCCCGGCAGTATGCCGACCGGGCCATCCTCGAACTGGATTATCCGGATGGCGTCGGCTGCCACCGTTTCTCCATCCGGGAGATCTTGGAACAGGGCAAACTCGCCAAGAGTCTGAACCGCAATATCCGGCTGGATCTGGAGCGGGCCGACCGGCTGGTCGATTATCCAGCCCCGCTGAACCGCCCGGACGGGCGGCTTGACGCGGTGCTGCACTCTCCGGAACGTTTTCCGGTCTTTCAACTGCGGGCCATTACCGACAGCGGCAAAATCTACCGTTCCCGGCCGATTGTGCCTCGTCGGCCGGCCGGAGCAGTCGAAACCCTGCCGGTATTCTCGGAATTTCATGGCAAAGTCGTGCCGGTTGAGATCGCCTCGGAAACGATTCCGCAGCTCGATTACCAATTCGGTCCGAACCGCGGCGCCATGCTCGGCAACGCCTTCGAACCGTTTTATGACGCCCAGCTTGGCGGCGGTTTCTCCTACCTGGAACCGATGCACAAGACTCCCGTCAGCCTGTTGCCCGCCGATTACCGGTCCTTCGCCCCGGCCTGGCGGGAGGAGGACGGCGCGGCTTACCTCTCCTTCGACGGAGTATCGAATTACGTCAATTTTCCGCGGGCGGCGCTGCCGCGCGGCCCCTTCACGCTGGAAATCGAATTGCGGACGCCCGGCGACCGCGAACAGGTGCTCTTCCGGAATTTCGCCTATGATTTTGCCGGCACGCTGCAACTGGTTCAGTCCAGGGACAACGAATTGATTGCCTCCTATGCGGTCGGCACCTGGAACCAGCCGTTCGCAACCGGGCTGACCATCCCCCGCAATCGCTGGAGCCGGATAAAAGTCAACTACGACCACCAACAAATCAAGTTCTCCGTCGACGAAAAAAGTAAGACATTTCCGTTTTTCAGCCGCGGCTATACCGTCAAGCCTTCCGCTTTCGGCGGAACTACCGTCCCCAACGGACCGGTCGGCGCGGCGACGCAATATTTCAAAGGCGACCTGCGAAAATTCTCCATCAGACATAACTCCGAACCACTGGAAAATTAACCGATGCGAACTCCACACCTCTCTTTCCTCGTCCGCCGGATGCTTCACGTTTGCCGCCGCCGTTCACCCGGACACTTAAAACGACTCTCTCTGCTCCTGGCGGGAAGCCTGCTTCTCTGCCGGTTCTGCGGAACGGCCCGGGCGGCGGATTACCGCTGGCCGGACGGCAGCAAATCCGGCACGCTGCCCGGCAAACTGCTGTCCAACAATCCGACCCTGCTCGACGAAAACGCCATTCCAACCGACGGCGTATTCACCACCCGCAATCTCGTCAGCCAGAGTTCCTACGGACTGCCGGACGAACTGAACAACGGCGAAATGTACAAATATTACCGGATCATCCTGCCGGCCTATTCGCCGGACGCGCCGGGAATCATTGAATTCGACCTCAGGCAGGCCGGGGCTTTTCAGGCGGTATCGATGAGCGCCCTGCTCGATGAAGCCCGCACGACACTGGAAGTTCAATTCTTCACTGCCGGCGACGACGGCCAATTCCACCGCGTTCAAGCCGGAACCACGGGCATGGCGCTCGACGAACTGCAGACGCTGCTGCACTGGCAGTTTGCCGAAGCGGCGCCCGGACGATATTTGCGTATCGAAAACCACGGCGGCGAATTCGGCTGCAATGAAGTGTATATCTGGGGCGAAGCCGAAGCCGTGCCGGCGGTTCAGCCCGGCGTACCGCCTCAACTGGCCCGGCCGCCGGAACTGTTGCCCAGCACCGTCCTGGCGGAGACCCCGCGCATCGACGGCAAACCGGCCGCCGAGCTGCTTTCGCAATTGCCGCCGCTGACGCTGACCACCGGCTGTGACGTTTACAACGACCAGACTCCGGATGAATTGACCAGGGCATACGCTGCACTGACGCCGGACGGCTTGTACATCGCTTTCGATTGCCGGGAACCGGAAATGGCGGCGCGTTTCATCGCCCGGCCGGGCGGCGAGGCCGACTGGTACGAAAACCAGGTTCAAGTGATGTTTTACCGGGCCGATCTGTACAAAATGCATTATTTCGATTTCCTGCTCAATTCCGACGGAAAAGTCAAATTCGACGCCTCCCGGGTCGTCGATCCGACCCGCAGCGGCCGGGCGCTGGACATTCGCTCCGCCGTCGCTGACGACGACGACGGCTGGAGCGCGGAAATTCTGATTCCGCTGGCGGAACTGACCGCCGACGGCAATTTCACCGCCTGTGACTGGCGGCTGGAGTTGAGCCGCAAACGCTATTTGAAAAACGCCGACGGTTCGATCAAATTCACCCGGATCACCACCTTTCCGGCCATTCCGGGCGGGACGCAATATGTCCCGGATCAATTCGCTCTGCTGCGTTCCAGTCTGCCGCCGGCGGTGCCACAGCCGGAAATTCTGACCGGGATCTTCACCACCCGCTACACCCCGGACGAATTCAAAGCGTGGCAGCGGCAGTTGAAACAAAACTTCAAGACGCTCCCGCCTTTCGTCTTCTCCAATGTTCCATTCGACGCCTGGACGCCGGCACACGCCAAATTTCCGCCGCCGGAGCGCCTCAACCAGCCGGTATCGCTGACTATGCTCGGCAACGAACAGGAAGATCTGCTCTTTTTCCTGTTGAACACCTCCGAGTCGCGGCCGCTGGATTTGGAACTGGAGCTGCAGGGCGGCAACGAACGCCTGCAAGCCGAACTCCTGGCCGCCGGCATCGTCAACCTGCGTTCGGACGGCACGGTATTGCGGCCGCTGTTTTCCAGAGACAACCTGATGAATCCGGAATTGATGGCACGCTATTTGGTCAACGGCCCGGAAATCGCCGATTTTCCCCGCCTGCACCTGCCGCCCGGCGGCGGAGCCGCAGTCGTTGTCAATCTGAAAAGCCGGACGGAGGCCGCCGGGCGATATGAACTGATGCTGAGCGCCGGCGGCCAATCACACCGCGTCCCGATCGCCGTCGACGTCAAAGCCGTCAATCTGACCGCGCCGGAAAATCTTTTTCTCGATGCCTGGATCGGCTACCAGCCGCACCAGTTTCCGTTTTACCGGGCCGATTATTATGAAAAATTGGCCGATTACTGCCAATCGCTCGGCGTCAATTTTTTCATGCTCAATCCGCTGGACAATCCGTTCGGACGCGCCCTCGCCTCCCGCCGTGAAGTCAAATTTCACCTGATGGGCCTGCCGCGCCGGCTCGTCCAGCTCGGCTACAGCCTCCAAGGCGACGCCGACCAGCCGCTCACCGACGAAATGCAACGGGAGATCGACGCCTATCTCGACCGCCTCACCGGTGACCTCGCCGCCCACCACATCGGCCCGGAACGCTACATGCTCGAATTGTGGGACGAACCGAAAACCGGTGCCAACGCCCGTTTCATGGGCGAGTGCATCAAGTTTATCAAAGCCGGCCGGCCGGAACTGCAAATTTTCTGCAATCCGGCCTGCTGGACCAATACCGGCTACTCGTCCGACGAAGAAATTCTCGCGAATTTCGGCGACTGGTACCCGCTGGTCGATTATTCCGTTCCGCTCTTCGCGCTCTATTTCGACCAGGCCCACCGCCGGCCGCATCCGCTGTGGGATGCGGAGCATAAAGGCAAAGCGTTTTACCTCTTCCCGTGGCAGGACCGCTGGCTGGCCTGGAAAGCATTCCAAAATGGCTTCGACGGGTTTGGCGTCTACTCTTATTCGACGTTCAACGGCAATCCCTGGAATGATTACGACGGGCTCAGTTTGGATTATCAAATCTTTTATCCCGGTGTCAGCGGACCGGTCCCGACCTTTTCATCCGAAACGGCCCGGGAAACCTACGAGGACTTCGCCATGCTGAAGATGCTCCAGGCCGCCGGCCGCACCGCGTTCCTCAAGCAACTGCTCGCAGACTACCCGAATACCTCCTACCGGGAGCTCCGGCGGCGGATGATCGAGGAATTGAACCGCGGCTCCGGACGGGAATGATTTCAGCCGGGAACCGCGGGAATGCCGCCGGAAGCGTCGAATGAATCGTGCGTCGGCGTCGGCAGTTGTGACGGAGTTCGGCCGGAACCGGATCCTTCCAAATGATTTTTTAAGCAAATTTATTTCAAGGGTATTGACAGAAAACTAGACCTAGTCCTATACTATAAAATAGCAAGCTGGAAATATGGGAACAGGTCATGATTCGAGAAACGGGAAAAAGTCAGACGATTTACCGTGAACTGCGCGCCCGGATTGTCTCCGGGCGCCTGGAACCGGGACGGCAGTTGCCGAAGGAGAGCGATTTCTGCCGCGAATTCGGCGTGGCGCGCGAAACCCTGCGCCGGGCGCTGGAACGGCTCGAGGCGGAGAATTTGATCGACCGCCGGCGCAGTCTGGGCACCTTCGTGGCGGAGCGCCGGGAACGGCCGCCGGTGATCAATTTCCTGTTGCCCTGTTCCGATTTCCTGTCGCGGCGCGGGGTGGTTCCGGTTTTCAACCGGCAGCTTTTCGAAGGGGTGATGACCGAATGCTACCAGCGCAATTGCCGGGTTTCCACCATTGCGGTTTCCGCCGACAACGACAACCGCCACATTGATCTGCGCCAGTTGCGCTATCTGGAGCCGGAGAGCCGGGTAGTGATCCAGTCGGCGTGGTTTGAGCCGGTCTTTCCGTATTTGGAATCGCTGAACTGCCGCATGGTTTTCGTCGGCGGCTACATAGTCGAAACTCCACTGCTGAACGGCATGCCCCGGCCCCGGCCGCCGGCGACGGCGAAGAAGGTGATCTTCAACGACCGGTACGCTTTTGAACTGGCCGCGACCGAGCTCTACAAAGCCGGTTGCCGCAAGGTAGCGCTGGCGGCACCCGCTTATGTCGACGATCTTTACAACCCGCCGCGCAACGGCTATCTCGAGGCCGCCGGCCGTTTCGGGCAGAAACAGCCGTTGATTTTTCCGCTGCCCGATGCGGCGCCGCGCTGGCCCTGGCTGCCCGGTATTCTGTCCCGGCGCCACGCCGAAACCGGTTTCGACGGGCTGGTGCTGTGTCCGCGCGACGGCGACGAACCTGATTCCGGCGTTTACTTCAACTATACCTTAGGTCTGCCCGATTCGGTGAAGGTGGTGATCGGCTGGCTGATGCCGGAGCGGTCATTCCAGGAGTCGTGCCTGCCGTCGGTGGTCTTCGATACCCCGGCGATCGGACGGATCGCGGCGAAAGCGCTGCTGGACGAGCGCTTCGTCGCCGATGAAATCGTGATTTCGCCTCATTTCCGCAAACCGCCCCCGGGAGACGTCCCGGCGGCGTGGAGCAGAGAGGATATGCCATCACTCAACCCAAATAACTGAAAGGAAGAAAAATGAACACCTCAAAATTCACACTGATAGAACTTCTCGTGGTGATTGCAATTATTGCCATCCTTGCCAGTATGCTGTTGCCGGCTTTGTCCAAGGCGCGGATGGCCGCCCAGTCGATCAAGTGCACCAGCAATCTGAAACAGTTGGGGGTAGCCTGCGTCCTCTTTGAAAACGACGAGGAGCATTTGCCGTATGCGGTGATCCGGCAGCCCACCAATTCCCCGGCGGGAGGCGGCATCTTCCGGATGTGGTACGAGTATCTGCTGGTATATGCCGGAGGGACCGACATGTTTCAACCGGATTTTTTCTCGTCGAACCAGCAGATGCCGGGAATTTTCATGTGTCCGGCATACACGCCGGTCAAAAATCCTGCCTGGTCGGACGATGATTATTCGCAACAGCTCCAGGGCGACAAGGCGATGACCGGCTTCAGCTACAATGCCTACATCGGCTACGAACCTTCCGGTTTCTGCGCAATTGCTTCAAGCAAGGTCAAGGAGCCGTCGCGTTCCTGCCTGATGCGCGATTCGGAACGCGCCGACCAATGGGAAGTGAATACGGTTTACCTGCATCACGGCAACAAGGACAATATTCTAATGCTCGACGGTCATGTCGAAACCTTGAACGACGGCAATAAAAACAATGTGATCTACGACGTACAATGAAACTGAAACTGACGACCTTACTGATCGGAATCGGCTTGACGGTTCTTTCTCTCCGGGGTGCGGAGGCATTTCTGGCGGAACAGGGAATCAGCCGTTACGCCGTCCGGGTGGCTGAAAACGCGACTCCGGCGGAGAAAAACGCCGCCGCCGAACTGATCCGTTATCTGGAAGCGATCTGCGGAAGCCCGCCCCGGTCCGGCGAAGCGCCGCATGTCATTTACGTCGGTCCGGGGCCGGAGGCGCGCCGGCTGCTGCCCGACCTCGACTTCGACGCGCTGGAGGCCGACGAGATCGTGCTGCGCACGGTCGGGGACGACCTGGTGCTGGCCGGAGGACGGCCGCGCGGCACGCTCTACGCGGTCTGGGAGTTTCTCGAAAAGCTCGGGGTGCGCTGGTGGACTTCAAGCGAGAGTACGGTGCCGCAACTGGAACGGCTCGCGCTGCCGCAGTTGAATCTCCGTTATGCGCCGCCCATCCGGGACCGCAATGCGATGTTCTGCGATGTGGCGTCCCACCCGGAATTCGGAGTGAAGCTGCGTCTGAACGGCTTCAATACCACGGTCGGACCGGAATGGGGCGGCAATCATTCGCCGCTCGGCTTCGTGCATACCATCGGCAAACTGATCCCGGCGGAGGAGTACTTCGAGCCCCATCCGGAATATTTCGCCCTGGTCGACGGCAGGCGGGTACCGGATCAGCTCTGCCTGAGCCGGCCCGAAGTTCGGCACCTGCTGATCGAGAAAAGTTTGGAATGGCTGCGCTCCGCCGACAATCCAACGGTGATTTCGGTCTCCCAGAATGACAATTACCACTATTGCCGTTGTCCGGAATGCGCTGCCTTCGATGCACGCGAGGGCTCTCCCGCCGGCTTGATGATCGATACGGTGAATCAGGTCGCGGCCGCGGTGGAGCCGGAGTTTCCCGGCGTCCTGGTCGAGACGCTGGCTTACCAGTACACCCGGCAGGCGCCGAAGACAGTGCGGCCGCGCGGCAACGTACTGGTGCGTCTCTGCTCCATTGAATGCGACTTCGGGCGCCCGCTGGACGATCCGGCGAATGCCGATTTCTATCGGGACCTGGAAGAGTGGAGCCGGATTGCACCGCAACTGGCCGTCTGGGATTACGTCTCCAATTTCAGCAATTATCTGGTGCCGCACCCGAATCTGCCGGTATTGGGGCCCAATCTGCGCTTGTTTGCGGCGCACCAGGTAGTAAGCGTATTGGAACAGGGCGATTATCAATCGCCGCGGACCGGCGAGCTGTCGGCCTTGAAAACCTGGGTATTGTCGAAGCTTCTGTGGAATCCGGAGGCTGACGCCGGCGAACTGGTTGCCGAGTTCCTCCACGGGTACTACGGCGCTGCCGCACCCCACCTGGCGGAATATCTGGAAATTCTTGAGTCGGAACTGGCGGCCTCGGGTGCGGCGTTGCCCTGTTACCATTATGCGGCCAACTTTCTTTCGACGCCGGGCATGATCCGGTGTGCGGCGGCGTTCGATCGCGCCGAGGCGGCAGTTGCGGAGGACCCGGTCGAGCTGGAGCGGGTGCGGCTGGCCCGGTTGCCTCTGGATTTCGCGCTGATTCTGAATTATCCGCGGGCTGCCCGGGAGCCGGGCTTTGCCCCGGAACGTTATCCGGTTGCCGATATGGCGGCATTTGCCGAGGCGGCAATCGCCCGGGCCGAAACCAACGGCTGTGTCATGGTGCGGGAAAATGCGCCCCTGTCGGGAGCGGTCGGCGCCTTTCGGCAGTTGGCGGAAGCGGTATCGCCGCTGCCGCCGGAGTTCGCGGCGGTGCCGCCCGACCGGATATTTGACTTGCAGGACGGCTTTTTCGCCCTGGAAAAGAAACCGGAGGTGAGCCGGATCGCCGATCCCGAAGCCTCGGACGGAGCGGCAATTGAAATGCGGAATGCCCCTTTCTGCTGGGCGGCAAGCTGTTCCTTCTGTTGGCCGATGGTGCCGGAAGCGGGACGATGGCGGCTTTATGCCGTCGCAGCGGTCGACGGGGACCCCGGAGAAGGGAATGCTTTCTCGGCGGGCAGCCATCACACCGGAACCGGCCATACCACAGCGGCAGGCGTGCCGCTGGCCGCCGCCTGCGGCGGCGGTTACCGGGTCTTCGATCTGGGTAGTCATGATCTGGACGCCTATTGCGTGATCTGGGTCGCTCCGGCCGGCAATCCGGCGGTGAACACGTTGCGTTTCGACCGAATCGTCATGGTAAAAGAAGAAGAAGGAGACGAATTATGAATCGGACCATTGTCGGGCTGGTGTCCCTGTTCTGTCTGGTTTCGGTCGGAGCGACGCTTCGAGCCGGAACGGACCAAGGGGCTTTCGAGTTTGTTTTCATGAGCGATCTGCATTTTCACATCGCCGGTTTGCCGGAGGAAGCGTTGCAGGGTTCGGCGGCGCGGCTGCTGCAGGACGGACCCGGTGAATTCATCATCACCGGCGGTGATTACGACAATTTTCCCAACACCGAAAAGGCGATGGAGCAGTATCTGCTGCAGCCGTTGCGGGAACGCGGAATCGCTTATCCCTGGTTCGCCGCGGTGGGCAACCATGATCCGGAGTGGACAGCGAACAACTGGAAAGAAAACAACGACGGCTCCGGCCGCAACATCAAGGACATCATTGCCCGCAACCGGAAGATGGAGGCGGTGATCACGCCCGGCCCGGGAGCGGAGCGGTCCAGTCTGGAGGAGTACAAGCCGGACGGTGCCCAATGGACTACGTTCTCCTTCGACTACAGCAATTGTCATTTGGTGATTCTGGACTTCTACAGCGCGCGGGATTTCGAAAACCGCACCCTGGGACAGGCGGATCCCGCTCTGGTCGACTGGCTTGAGGCCGATCTGGCGGCGACAAAGCAACCGCTGATTTTCGTTTTCGGCCATGAACCGGCGCTGGCGTTCGACGGCGTGGCACAACCCGGCGCCGATCCGGCACCGATCGATCCGGCGGACCGCATGGATGGCGAGCGGGAACGCTTCTGGCAAGTTCTGCAGTCGGATGAACGGGTGGTCGCCTATGTCTGCGGCCACACCCACTGCTACGGACTGATCAGGGACGGCGCTCTGTGGCAACTGTGCACGGCGCAGGAGTGGATCGGCTTGAAGATGTTCGTGAAGTTCTTCGTCGCAGGCGATTCGGTCACTGCCCGGGTGTATCAGTGGAGCGATTCGGGTTATACGACGCAGGATCACAAACTGCGGTGAGACCGCTTTTTCAACCTGCCGGAACCGATGCCGGAATCTTTCCAATCGCCCGCCGGGAATATAAATCGTCGGAATTTTCCCGGCGGGCGATTGGCTTCCTCTCCAAAAGAGAGAACGCTCTTATCGTTTCCGGTGACTGAGTGAACAACACCGGGGCACCGCACAATTTGTCCCTCCCATGGTTCAAGAGATGTCCGGAACCAATTATATGCGAATGCAGTTCGGACAGGAATGTTTGGTTCCATCAATTTTTGATGACCGCAGGTAAACTGCAAGCAATTGATCTGCGCATACCGGGGTTGTCGAATATCAACAGATCAAGTTTTCGATCAAATTCCTTGACTGCCAGTAAACCTCCGTCGCGGTTGATGGCGCCGCTATCGGAATTGAATTCGATTTTTTTGCGGTTCGGCTCTTGAAAGACCGAATTGGAAATACTACATTTTGTCCGAGGCAGACCTTGAGGCCATAATGCAAATCAACCTGTTAAAATATAATACGTTAATCGACGTTCCGCCTCTTTAGCCTGAATATTGCGTAAATTTTCAAAAACAAAGAGGCAGATTCTCGACTAACATATTATATTGTAATATCTTACATCACAATATAATGCCGAGGTCTGCCAATGACAAAATGTAGTATTTCCAATTCGGTCTTTCAAGGTCCGAAAAGCAGAAAAATTGAATTCAATTTCGCCGGTGGAGATATCAGCAGTGACGGCGGGTTGCTTTTTGTTAAAGAATTCGACCGCAAACCCGGTTTGACCCGGCGCGCCTGCTGGATTCTTTTGATATTCGACAGCCCGGAAAAGTTGAACATTCCTATCTGAGCATGCTTCGTCAACGAGTTTTCGGGTTGGTTGCCGGCCATGAAGATCTCAACCTGAATATTGCATAAAATTTCGCAAAGCAAAGAAGCAAAAATATCGATTAAGATATTATATTGTAGTAGCTTACAAGCTGCATTATAACCTCTATATCTGTCTGTGATAAAATGTAGTGCATCAAGTTCGTTCTTTGAAGGTCCGGCAAACAGAAAAGCAGAATTTCAATTTCGATGGCGGTGATATCAGCAGCACGCCCGCCATCACAATGAACGCCGGGGACGGCCCCCGCAGCGCCGCCAGCAGGACCGTTTCGCCGATGTGACCGCTCAATCCGGTCCCCGGAATCGAAAAGTGATATCTGCGCGGCAAACACAAACGCTCCCGCCACGCCCATCAGCGGGCGGGAGACAGCAAGGCATCGGCCATGTTGTATGTCCTTTATATTTTGACTTCCGGCTATATCCCGAACAGGCCCGCCGCCTGCTTCATCTTTTCCCGGATCGGGACGTGAAACGGACAGCGTTTTTCGCATGCGCCGCACTGAATGCACTCCGATGCGTGATGCGGCAGAAGCCGGTAGTGTTCCCGGACAGTCTCCGGGATTTCGCCCTGCGCCAAGGCCAGATTCAAATACTTGTTCACGTCCGCCACGCTGATGTGTTTCGGACACGGGGCGCAATGGCCGCAGTACATGCAGTGTCCCGACCAGGAACACTTTTCCAGCCCGGCCAGCACCGTCGAATAATCCTTCTCGGCCTCGGTTGCGGTACACCATGCCAGCACCGCCTCCAGTTCCGGAATCGTCCGGCAGCCGGCCATCACCGCGGCGACCGCCGGACGGGTCAACGCATAATTCAACGCCTGAACCGGCGTCATCGCCCTGTCGAACATCGACTGGTCGGCTTTCAGGAGATCGCCGCCGGCAAAGGCTTTCATCACATCGATGCCGACACCGCGCCGTTCGCAGAGTTCATACAGCGCTTCCCGCTCGGAATTGAAATTGTGGAAGCTTTGTTCGTAGACTTCGTCCGCCCACAGCTTTTCCACGTCCTCATCCGGCGGCTGCAGATCGTAGCAGGGATTGACGGAGAACATCAGGACTTCCACCAGGCCGGTTTCGACCGCCATTTTGGCGACGGCCGGATTGTGGCTGGAGATTCCGATGGAACGGATTTTCCCGGCCGCTTTCAACTCTTTGACGTATTCAATGAATTCTCCGTCGAAAATGCGGCGGAAGTCTTCGAGTTGGTCACAGTAATGGATCATGCCGACATCGAGATAATCGGTTTCAAGACGTTCGAGCAGGTCGTCGAAAGCGGCCCGGGACGCCGCTACATCGCGCGTCCGTTCATACTGGCCGTTTTTCCAGACGGAACCGATATGTCCCTGAATCACAAACCCTTTCCGCCGCCCGCGCAGAACCGCACCGATGGTCGAACGCAGTTCCGGCTCGGAAGCGTAGAGGTCGATGAAGTTGACGCCGTTGGCGACGGCGCAATCCATCAGCGCCTGCGCGTCCGGGCGCGTTTTTCCGGCGAAGCCCTCGCAGCCGAGCGCGACGGCGCTCACCTTGATTCCGGTTTTCCCGAGTTCACGGTAAATCATTTGAACTCCTCCGCGATTTCCGTCATGAATGCCGGAATATCGATCTGTTGCGGACATTTCTTTTTGCACGCGCCGCAGCGGACGCAGGACGAGGCGCGCTGTTCTTCCGGCATCGCGTCGTAAACCAGTTTTGCGTGGAAGAGCGCGAGCCCGCCCTTGACCTGATTGTGCAACGCAAGGTTGCGCGGGATATCCACCCTGACCGGACATGGCGAGCAGTATTTGCAGGCCGTGCAGGGAACCGCGCCCGATTTGCGGTAGGCCGCCAGCGCCTCGGCAATGGTCTGCCGTTCCGCGTCGGTCAGCGGCCGGAACGGGGTAAAGGTCTTGAGGTTGTCCTCCATCTGGTCCGGCGCAGACATGCCGGAAAGCACGACCTGCACGTTCGGCAGGCTCGCCGCATAGCGCAACCCCCACGAGGCGGTGCTGGCATTCGGATCGGCATCTCCAAAGACCTTTTTCGCTTCCGGCGTCAGGTTGACCAGCGTTCCGCCCTTCAGCGGCTCCATGATGGAGACCGGAATGCCGAGCCGGGTCAGAATTTCATACTGTTCCCCGGAGCGGCAAAGCTCCCAGTCCAGATAGTTCAGTTGAATCTGCACCAAATCCCACGGATGCGCCTCCGCGATTTTTTTCAACGTTTCCGGCTCGCCGTGGAAGGAGAAGCCGAGGCGGCGGATTTTGCCTTCGGATTGCATTTGCTTCATGAATTCGAGTGTTTTAATCCGCTGCGCTTTCTCCCAATGCGCCTCATTCAGCCAGTGGAGGAAATAGAAGTCGAAGTACCCGGCCCTGGTGCGGGCGAGCTGTTCATTGAAGATCCGGGTGTTGTCCGCTTCGGAATTCATCATGATGATCGGCATCTTGCTGACCAGACAGTAGCTGTCGCGCGGATACTTCGCGAGAACCTCCCCGGCGAGTTTCTCGCTCTCGCCGTCGTGATACATGTAGGCGGTGTCGAAGTAGTTGCAGCCGGCTTTCATCGCTCTTTCAACCATCGCTTCGGCGGTCGGGTAATCGACTTTGCCGTCCTTCTGCGGCAGTCGCATCAGCCCGAAACCCAGCAACGGCAAAGTCATGCCGGTATTTTTGTAGGGACGCCGCGTCACCTGCGGTCCGGTTTCGCCGGTTTTCCTGTCCATGTTGCCGGGGTTTTCCGCGGCTCCGGCGAGGTGTGCGCCCGAACCGAGCGCGGTTACGGTCAGGGTGCTTTTCTGAAATTCACGCCTGTTCATATTCATTGTCTCCATTACTTTTCAATTCGTTTGCTCACCCGTTCGTCTTTACTATTTACCATAAACGTTACAGTAACTATAAGTCAATGCCGATCCGCAGAAAAAACATGATTTTTCCAAAAAATTTGCATTCCTCACGAATCATGCATATATTAGAGTGACACTTAGAGTAACATTAATATTGAGGTTTTGCCCGTGAAAAAGCCGTCACCCTTTGAAGGTCTCTCCGACCGCACCCCGAAATACACGGTGAAAGAGGTCGCCGACAAGCTCGGAATGACCACCTACACGGTCCGCTATTACGACAATGCTGGCCTGATTCCCGGCGTCGACCGTACCGGCGGCAACATCCGGATGTTCTCCGACCACAATCTGGCGTGGCTCCAGCTCATTCATTGCCTGCGGATGACCGGGCTGCCCATCGATGAAGTCCGGCATTACATCAAAATGTGCCTCAAAGGAGAATCCACCATTCCCGAACGCGCCGAACTGATCTTCAAACAGGAGAAAGTCCTGCGGGAACAACTCAAGATGCTGAAAAAGCAAATGGACATTCTCGCGTATAAGAAGCAGCACTATCAAGAGCTTCTCGCCGGGCACGGCGCGGACCGCTGCAATCCGAAAGTTCTGCTGGAAGAACCGTCCATCGTTCCGGCGGAGTGATCACTTGGCGGCATTGTTTTCGGCCAGTATTGACAGGATGCCAGCGGCATGCCGCGGTGAACCGGATACTTGTTCAACTGATCCAATGCGGACGTGGTTCCAGAACGCCGGGCGCTGACGACAGTTGCCGCGATTTTCCCCTGAAACGGATTGTCGTGGAGGGGACTGAAAAACGCCCTGTCCATAAAGGATTTCATCGTGCCGGATATTGCGACGAAATGCACTGGAGAACCGAAGACGAAACCGTCGAATTGTCCGGCCTTATCCAGAAATCCATCCCAGAACATTTCCGTTCTGACGCCGTTTTGATTCAGCGCGGCACCGACTTCGCTCAATTTGGAGAAGTTTACCAAGCTGTCAATGGTGCCATTCGAATGTTGACACGGAATACCTTGAAAAAGCTTTGCGCATGTCATTATTTGTAATATTACAAACCGGAAAGCGTATAAGATTAAAGAAAAAAAATTGAATATATCCTCTTGAAAATAAGAAAAAGGAGAGGTATAATTGTTTTATAGAGGAGTATTTCAGGTTTTTTTCCCAAAAAATGAGGAGGATGAATTATGATGTGCCTGTTCTTGCCTTTTTATCGTGTCGGTATGGTTTGGGACTATCATTCCTGATTCGAAAATTCAATACTAATATTTTTTCAACTATACCATTGACTGCGGTTGTACGTCTTGGGGTGCAAACTGTCTTTGCATCAAAAGCTTCAATATAAAAATATTTTGCATGCTTAAGGAGGAGAAGACATGAAAATTGACAGAGGATAGTTGTTGATTGGAGGAGAGGAGTCAATAAAATAATAATTTGCAAGTACAATCTTGAGGAGGAGAAAATGAAAATCAATAAAAACATTCTGTTTGTCGCGAACTCTGCCAATTGGGCAGACGAGCATCCGGCTGTCGTAGCACTTGAAAACCTGGGAAAAGCGTTGACGGATCTGAACCTCGATGTGCACTATGCCTGGTCGCTGGAAAACGGAATCACGCTTTTGGGCGAAAGCCCCAAATACAGTGCCGTCGGAATCTATTTGGATGCCGAAAACAGCCATACGGAAAAAGAGGCTTTGCAGCTTATCCAGGAAATTCGCGCGGTATCCGAAACATTGCCGATTTTTGCATTGACCAGAGAAGATCTTATTTCCACATTGCCGCTCGATTTAATCCGTGAAATTAAAGAGTACATTTATCTCTTTTCCGAAACCCCTGAGTTTACCGCCAATCGAATTTTCACCGCTATTTTCCAATATAACAAACACCTCTTGCCGCCTTACTTCAAAACCTTGAAGGATTTTACCCAGGATGGCGACTATTACTGGGATTGTCCGGGACATATGGGAGGGATGGCCTATTTGAAACATCCCATCGGCGTGGAGTTTTTTAACTTCTTCGGCGAAAATATGTTCCGTGCCGACATCGGCGTGGCGACATCGGAAATGGGCGATTATCTGATCCACGCCGGCCCATCCAAGAAATCCGAGGAAATTGCCGCTGAAATATTCGGAGCGGATTGGACGTTTTATACCGTCGCCGGTTCATCGGGTTCCAACCGAATCGTTGCGCAGGGGGCCGTCGGAGCCAATGAGATAACCGTGGTTGACAGAAACTGTCATAAATCGTTGAATCATGGTTTGACCCTTTGCGGGGCGCGTCCCGTTTATATGAAGCCGACCAGAAACGGTTACGGCTTGATCGGCCCCATTCCGGCCAAACGCATGTCGAAAGCGCATATTAAAAATTTAATTAAAAACAGCCGGATCACCCAAAACGCCGTATCGCAAGAGCCCAGCTATGCGGTGGTAACCAATTGCACCTATGATGGTTTCTGCTACAATGCCAGTAAAGTTGTCGATACCCTGAAAGACAGTGTTCCGCGCATACATTTCGATGAGGCATGGTATGCATACGCAAAATTTCATCCGATTTATGCGGAAAGATTCGCCATGGGCGTCAGCGATAAAATCAAGAATATGCCGACCATTTTTGCAGTCCAGTCCACGCATAAAATGCTTCCGGCCCTTTCGATGGCCTCAATGATTCACGTCAAAAAAAGCGATCGCGCCCCTCTTGATTTTGACGATTTCAATGACTCCTTCATGATGCACGGGACGACTTCTCCGTATTATCCCATCATCGCGTCAATTGATGTCGCCGTATCGATGATGAAGGGCAATTCCGGACGTTATCTCGTGCAGGAATCCATCGAAGACGCCATCGCTTTCCGCAAAGCGGTCGTCAGTATCAAACGCAAAATTCAGGAAAAAACCCCCGGCGACTGGTTCTTCGACGTGCTGCAGCCGACCGAAGTCGAAGATCCCGGAACGGGCAAAAAATATTCCTTTGAAGAGGCCCCGGTCTCGCTGCTGAGCCGCGAACCTTCCTGCTGGGCGCTGGATCCCGATGCGAAGTGGCATGGATTTGCCAGGGAGGACATCGCCGATACGGACTGCATGCTTGATCCGGTCAAGGTTACCGTCACCTGCCCCGGTATCACCCCGGACGGCAAATATCAGAAAATGGGCATTCCCGGCTATATTATGACCAAATTTCTGGATGACAGAAGAACGGAAATTGCCAGAACCGGGGATTACACCTTGCTGATTTTGTTCTCGGTCGGTACGACCAAAGGCAAATGGGGTACTTTGATCGAAAGTTTGCTTGAGTTCAAACGTCTCTATGACAATGGGACGCCGGTTGCAGACGCGATACCGTCCCTGGCTGAAGTTTCGCCCAAATACGCGCAGATGACTTTGAAAGAGTTGTGCCAATCCATGCATGATATGATGAGCAAACTTGGACTCATCGATCTTTTGGATAAAGCCGCCAATGCTGACCCGGAGTCGGTTCTTTCACCGGCGGAAGCCTATCAGAAGGTGGTGCGGTACAAGGTGGAACACGTCAAACTCAAAGAGTACCCATCCAGAATTGCCGCCAGCATGCTGGTGCCTTATCCGCCCGGCATTCCGATGCTGATGCCCGGAGAAAGAATATCCGAGAAGGACAAAGGAATTATCGGATATCTTGAAGCACTGCAGGAATTTGATAAAAACTTCCCGGGCTTTGAGCATGAAATCCAGGGGGTAAACGTGGATGAAAATGGAGATTTCTGGGTAAGGGTAATTATCGAGGACGCGAAAAAGCTTCCGGCGTCAAAGAAAACCTCCTTCAAGCCGCGTAAGGTATCCAGCGCCATTAAAAAGGGCCGGATGTAAATAAATTTTCGCGTCCGGCCAGGCCTGTTCCCCGAGGCAAGCCTCGGGGGGATTTTTCGCCAGATAACGGCGAGCCGCTTCGCGGGCAGCCGCCCCAAACGGTCCTGTCCTGTATGGCAATCGAGAGGCAGGGACTTGCCGTCTGAAAAAATTCAAAAGAAAGTTGTAATTTTATGTCACAAGAAAAAGATCAGAACAAAGACAAAACAAGTACCACGGCAAAACTTGGTTTTTTTGCCCTGGTCACTGTTGTTGTCAGTTCAATGCTGGGAGGCGGCGTTTATAGCCTGCCTCAAAACACGGCGCAATCATCCGCGGCCGGCCCTGTCATCATTGCGTGGCTGATCGTCGGTTTCGGCGTGTTCTTCATCGCGAATTCCTTTCGAATCCTGTCGGACATCAGACCCGATCTGAAAACCGGCGTCTATATGTATGCCAGAGAAGGCTTTGGTAAATTTGTCGGTTTTATCACCGCCTGGGGATATTGGCTGATGACCATCTTCGGCAACGTGGCTTTTGCCGTTATTTTGATGGATGCCCTGGATTATTTTTTCCCCGGTGTTTTTACCGGCGGGAATAATTTAAATTCCATCATTGGCGGATCAATTCTGATTTGGTTCTACTATATATTGGTTTTAGCCGGAGTGAAGCGGGCCAGCCTGGTGAATTTGATTGGAACATTCAGTAACATGTTACCGATTTTCTTGTTCATCATCATTCTGATATTTTCATTCAAGTTTGCTCTCTTCGATGCGAACTTCTGGGGAAATTCAGCCAAAATCGCTTCTCAGGATTTAGGCTCGGTCGCCGCGCAGATCAAAGCTCCGATGCTGGTCGCCTTATGGTGCTTCATTGGGGTGGAAGGCGCCGTCGTGTTGTCGGGCCGAGCCAAAAATCCGACCGATGTGGGCAAAGCTACGACCGTCGGGTTCCTGATTGCTCTCTGCCTTTATATGTTGCTGTCCATTTTGCCGTTCGGAGTAACCACCCAGCACACGCTGGAAGGCATTGCGAATCCGTCAACCGCCGGTGTATTGGCCATTGTTGTTGGAAAATGGGGAGAATGGCTGATGAACATCGGACTGATCATTTCCGTTCTGACAAGCTGGATTGCATGGACATTGCTCTGCGCGGAAATCCCCATGGCCGCGGGCCAGAATGGGACTTTCCCGAAGGTATTCAGCAAAATCAACAAAAATGGCACGGCCGGAGTCGGCCTGCTGGTGAGTACAATTATCATGCAAATTGCGATGTTGGTCGTCTATTTCGCCAACAATGCGTGGCAGGCAATGTACAGCGTGAGCTCACTGGTTATGCTGCCGGCTTATTTGACCACGACCCTGTTCCTGTTCAAGCTCTGCCGGACGGAACAATATCGCCAATATGCCGCCAAAGGAATCATTCTGGCGACCATCAGCGGGATCATCGGCTTTTTATTCTGCCTGTTCATGTTTTACGCAGGAGGGCTCAATTATGTCGCAATGGTTCCAGTACTCCTGACTGTCGGCGTGCCTTTGTTTTTCTGGGCGCGCAAAGAGCAAATTGCCCGGGGCGACAATACGCCGATATTTTTAACCTCCGAAAAATGGTATTTGGCAATTCTGCTTGCCTTGGACGTACTTGCCATCAGCCTGGTGGCCTCCGGGACAATTACCCTGTAAACGCCGGGAGCAGAGAACAGCAGCCGGAACCTGGGATAATTCTCCGGTTCCGGTTTTTTATACTGCACTGACTCGTTGAAAAACGTTCCATTGGGCAAGACGGCCAGAATTCTGCACATCCCGCGGCAACCAGAATCGCCTGCGGGCTTTTTTCAGTCCCCTGCGAAAAAGCGAATAAAACCATTTAACTGCGTGACTTTAAGCCAAATAGGTGGATTATTTAGGTCGCACACTCATGGTTCAACCGTTTCAGAAAACTCCTCGTCCGATACGAGAAAACGTACATGACATACCGGGACTTGCTGCATTGGGCGGCCGCGATGATGATCATGAAGAAAGTCATGAGGATTTAGATGATTATTTATTGATTGACAATTTCTTAGAGTGTCTTGCTATTTCGTCGTTTCTTCCGACGCCGCTCCGGCGAAAAGTTTTTCCCATTCGGCCTGCTTGCCGTATTTTTTCATCAGACCGGTTAATAATTCGCGATTGCCGTGGTCGTACAAGAGCTTTACTTTCCGGGCATTGTAAGTGCTCGGGTATCTGATCATAAGATCTAACAATAATTGTCCCCGTTCATTAGGTATATAAATGTCAGTTTCCTCTTCAAAATCATAACCTAACACTATGAACGCAGTCATCAAACCGGCAGTATATACATCATACTCTTCTGAAGATTCCATATCGATCAGTCGTTTCTCAATAACTGTCTGTACAAAAGCAAATCGATCCTTAAATGGTAATAGCTTTAAAGCTGGGCGTGTTCGATTTATTTCTCTTTTCAAAGAACGATCCATATTTATTTTTCGATTATAAGGCATTGAATAGTGATAGTCTCTTTCAAAGATATAATCGCTCAACAAGTAAGCAAATAATAGTTTAACTTCTAATGGCTCAATATTGGCTGCTTTCTCAATACCGGATAAAACACGACCATCCAATTGACAAAATTCACTTAGGAATAAGTCATCTGCTTCATTATCATCAAATAAATGACTTTGCAATTCTTGAGGGAAATTAACCAAAAATAAAAAACGGGCACTCTGTCCAATATATCCTCCATCGTTATCCAACAGTTGTAATTTGATCTCTGACCAACGGCTCCACCATAGGTCCGGAGAATTCTGAAGCAATGCTTCTTTCCCGGCAAAATCATTTGGCAATTCAAAAGCACGGGTTGCCGAACATAAGTAATTCATCAACAGATAGGTATAGAATGAATTATCAGTATTTTCATAATACCCCTTACTCCATGCGATAAAACGATCAAAAGAATAATTTATTTCTAAAAAATCCATATAATAGAACGGAATTTTTAAAGCATCAAGATGCTCTTGATATTCTGGGTCATATGTCATACACTTACGATGATCTTCATCAAAATCTCTCTGCTTTATATATTCTTGTACAAGAGATTTTGGTAAATCAATCAAGTAGCAATTCAGTTCGTATCCTCCAAATATTATTTCTCTTTCTTTTCCATATAAAAGTTTTGCTTTCTCTCTGCCTTGCGGCACAGATATATTAATTATCCGCAAATTAAAATCATCAATTCCATGAATCTGTTGAAAGGCATACTTGTATTCTTGCAACTGTTTCAAATATGGTTTATATTCTTGGAGTTGATCATATGCGTTCGCTTGGAGAAAGAGATTTCCAATTAACGCAATAAACAGAATTCTGCAAATAAATTCAACCACGTTAATTATCTCCATAAATCATTTATTATAATAGCTTTTAAATTCATTTTCAAAAAAGTTTTTCCCCCATTCGGCCTGATTGCCGTATTTTTTCATCAGACCGGTTAATAATTCGCGATTGCCGTGATCGCACAAGACCTTTACTTTCCGGGCATTGTAAGACTCGGGGATTTCATCAGTCAACCCAATAAGCGATTCCCGCGTTCCGCCGGGGTATCTCCGGTCTCATTGTCAAAATCATACCCCCATACGACAGAAGCGACCATCATTCCTGCAACATAAACTTCATAGTCCGCAGAATATTCCACCGCAGCCAAATGTTTATCAATCGTTTCTCGAACAAAAGAAAAATATTCTTCAATCTGTCATGAAATTTCTCTCCTGTGACAACTCCTCCTCTGCCTCAACGGCAAGACAATGCACAGTTACGATACACAACAACCTAAAGGTTGTCATGAAGATTTTACGCTTGAACTGTCGCTTTTCCTCTGCAATCTTTGTTCTATGGCCTGTCATTCAATGTCTGCCCTGCGCTACATTCATATAACAGCTCAAAAATATTCCATTACCGGTATCATGAGTGGCCATAACTGAGTTCTGCAATTCTAAAAACGAGCTACAAATTTCTCTTTTCAATAATTTTGCAGTCAATCAGATACAGTATTACATAAGCATCTGTTCCCTACACTAAAATAGCATTACATATTTGCTATTTCAAGAATAAACGGTTTGTCTTATCAAATAAGCGAAACCGGATCACTGGCCTAAACGATTCACCCGCTGTCGGAAATTATGCTTTCGGCGGCTGGTTTGCATGCGTCAGTCATCCGTGGCAAGCGGCGGTTTGCTTCTTCCGGCGCCGTATGATATAGTAATCAATGATTTTTTCAAGTGAATTTCCATTTTTGTGGGTTTTTGCGAATAATAAAAATGCCTCACTTGAACTTTTTATCCCGTTTTTTTTGAAAATTTTTAAGGCGAAGGTGATATTTTGATCTTTCTCTTTCAATAACAACAATTTAACACATAAGGTTTTGACCAAACCAAGTTCGCCACAAGGAGATAAATGATGAAAGTCCAAGTTCCTGTAAATTGTTTGTTCCAGGGGTGCTATAATCCTGAATTCGAAGCGGAAATCAGTAAATGCAAAGATAAATGCTACAGCTATAATCAACTGAATCCCAACGATCGGGAAACTCAACGCCAGATGCTTGCCGGAATATTGGGTAAAATGGGAGAAAACGTCATCTTCACTCCGCCGTTCTGGTGCGATTACGGATATAACATTTTTGTAGGCGATTATTTTTATTCAAACCACAATCTGATCATCACGGACGGGGCAAAAGTATCATTCGGAGACAATGTTTTCATTGCCCCGAACTGTTGCTTTACGACCGCTGAACACGCCATTGATCCGGAACAGCGCAGGATGGGCCTGGAAATCGCCAAACCGATTGCCGTCGGCAATAATGTCTGGATTGGAGCCGGAACAACTGTTCTTGCCGGCGTAACGATTGGAGACAATTCCGTAATCGGAGCGGGAAGCGTGGTTTCCAGATCCATCCCGGCCAATGTCGTTGCCGTTGGCGTTCCTTGCAGAGTGATGAGAAAAATCACGGAAGAGGACAAATACCGTTATCCTGTATATCGCGGAGCTTGAGACATCGCACCCGAAAAGATCACCTCGCCGATAATTCGGCAGTCCTGATAAAATTTGTAGCGATAGCCACGGGAAAAAGCTTGGATAACATTGCTGATGCAGTTCTGATTTCCGGGTCAAAGCTCCGCTTGGTTCGGTGAACGCAGTCTCTTCTCTTTGGCTGGAACAAGTCTGAATAATCGCCTCTTTTGATGGTCGGACGTGTACGCCGGTTCTCTTTTACAGCCCGGAAAATTTGCGGCAACGCAAGTTTCAGTCGGTTTGCCGTTGTCCGCAGATAACCGGTCCTGCTTGCAGCGGCAAAAGAAAAAAATAATGTTGTTAAACGGCAAATTTTATTGACGGAACCTGATGCCGTTTATAGATTATGCAATCCTGTCAAATCAATTATTTTTTTCAATCTGAAAAAGAAAATTTGAAAAATTTCGTTTCAGTGATATTAGTAAATCAGCTTAAACCTTCAAAAGGAGAATGAATCATGCCGAGAGGAAAACGAGTCAAAGAGTCGGAAGCGTTGAAAACAGCTTTTGCCGCTTACAAAGAGTTGTCCAGTGAGGAACAGACGGCTTTCCGTAACAAGGCCTTTACGTCGATGCTGGCCGGCTTATCCCTGGAAAACAAAAAGAAATTCCGGGAGTATCGTGAGCAGTTGCTGAGCGACCTTGGCAAACAGAAAGATCTGCAGGAAAAAATCGAAGCGCTGAGCGAAGTGCCGACGGAAGTGCTGCAGGCCGTTCTCGAAAAAAGATAAAAGTATTTCGACTGAAACGCTCAGGGATTTTTCCTGAGCGTTTTTTGTATTTTTCGACTATTTTTCACTAAAAAAACTGAAAAAAATTGCTTATTCCACTATTTTTTATTTAAAAAAATCCAGTATTGTTTTTGATTTCTTCCATCCGGCCGGTATTTTTTTGAACATCGGTATTCCAGACAAAAGATAGTGTATCCAAAGTCAAGGGCTCTTTGATGATTTTTTGAAAAATCTTCATCGAATGGCGTCTTATGAACAACCATTGAGCGAAGCATCAGAAGCATCTTCCGTATGCAAGCACACCGAGCGGTCATTTTTTTCTTGCTTTTGGCGATCAAATGCTGATGAAATTCCTGAAGAAGCGGAATTTTAGGAACTCCGGGAACCAAATCCCGATAAAGGATCTGCCGAAGTCGTCCTGATGATCTTCGGCTCAAATAAGAGGAATGAACGCTTGAACTGAATTCCACAATTCGAGGCGCCAAGCCGGATAAAGAGGAAAGTTCCTTCGCCGAATACTGTCTCAGCGAGCCGATTTCAGCGAGTATGCTGCAGGCGGAAATGAAGCTCACGCCCGGCATGGTCGTCATGATGTGGACTTCGACAAACAACTCTTCATCTTGAACCACACAGTCCTTGATTTCTTTGTCGATTTTTTCAATCTGAACAGTCAGAGTCGCCAACGTCTGGGCATTGATTTTGCGAACGATCGGAGAAGTCAGCGTATCCTGCGGCTTTGAAGATTGACGCGAGCTTTAATCAAGCAGTTCGTTCGCGGGAAAGTTCGCGAATGGTCAGAAGCGTTTTTGACGGGCGATTCGTAGGCTTGGGCCGGCGTTCCGTACCGAACCGGGCTATGGCTTATGCATCAAGCTTATCTTTTGTGCGGCAAGTTCAGACTTTATGAAGTTGATTAATCCAGTCGCTCAAATGCTGCGAATAACAGCCGGTGTTTTCCATTACGATCCGAATATCATATTCCGGAACGGTTTTCTTTGCCCACAGAAAGAATTGCTTGACGCCTTCCGGCGTGCGTTTAAAATTTCGAGGTAATCTTTGCCTTGTTGTCTGTAAATTGATCCAGCGCGACTGAAAAATTCGCCTTGCCGACATCGAATCCGGCCCAAATACTTGCTTTCGTTCCTTCCATGCTTGCATCCTCCCGTTTCTGTTGTACATCAATATTCAGGTTAATCGGCTCGGGCCAACAGCACCGCCCGCCGCGGCGCCGGATACCCCTCCACCGTCAATGCCGGATTTTCCGGATTCAGAAAATCGGCCAGCGATTCGAAACGCATCCAGGCGGTGGAGCGCTGTTCTTCGACACTGGTGACGCTGATATCCGCCGTCCGGACCGCCGAAAAGCCGCAGCGCCGCAACCAGCGTTCCAGCAGCGGCAAAGCCGGGATGAACCAGACGTTCCGCATCCTGGCATAACGCTCCTCCGGCACCAGCACCCGATCGTCATCCCCTTCGACGACCAAGGTTTCCAGCACCAGTTCTCCCCCCGGCCGCAACAGCTGCCGCAATTCCAGTAAATGATCCAGCGGCGACCTCCGGTGATACAGGATTCCCATCGAAAAGACCGTATCGAAAACCCGCATCCGCGGCGGCAGCATTTCAATGCCCAACGGCAATACCTGGACATTTTCCCGCGGCTCCAACCAGCGGCGCAACAGGAAAAATTGCATGACATACAACAGCGCCGGCTCAATGCCGACCACCCATTCCGCGCCGGCGCCGGCCATTCGCCAGGCATGGTAACCGCTGCCGCAGCCGACATCCAGCACCATCCGTCCGGCCAGCGGTTGAATCTGCCGGCGCAGTCGTTCCCATTTCCAGTCGGAACGCCATTCCGTATCGATCAGAACGCCGCCGATCTCGAACGGCCCCTTCCGCCACGGGTGCAGTTTCTGCAGCGCGGCCGTCAGAACGTTCCGCTGTTCCGGCGATAAATCGCCCGGCCGGCCGGCCCGGACTACGGCGCTGTCCAGCGCATACTCGCTGAAATGGATTTCCGGCAGCGCCTCGAAGGCGCTCAGCCAACGGGGAAAATCGCCGTGATTCGCCGCCAACAATCCTTTCGAGGCGTGGGAATAGAGCTCCTCCGCCCAGGGGGCCAGTCTACTGTTCCGGGCGGCAGCCAGAAAATCCTCATAGTGGACGTGGTTCATTTGAAGGCGACGATGGAAACAAAGTTGAACGACTGAAACCAGACTTCCGCCTGCCGGTAACCGATCGACTGCAAACGACGCAGATGACAATCGATCGTATCGGGAATCAAAACATTTTCCAACGCGTCGCGCTTGCGGCTGATTTCCAGGCGGCTGTAACCGTTGCCGGCTTTCCAGTCGTGATAGATTTCACGGAACAACTCCCGGTTGGCCAACGCTTCGAAAGTCACCTTCTCCGACAGAATCAGCGCCGCTCCCGGCAACATGCTGTCCCAGATTCGCTGCAGCAGCGGCATCCGGTCTTCCGGCGCCAGGAATTGCAGCGTATAATTGGAAACGGTCAGAATATTGCGTTCGAAATCGATGTCGCGGATATCCGCCTCCACCACCTCCACCGGCACCGGATTGGCGTCTGCCGCCACCTTCAACCGGCAGCGCTCCACCATCGCCGCCGAATTGTCCACCGCGACAATCCGGCAGTCCGGCACCGCAATCCGCGACCGCATCGCCAACGTCGTCGTCCCGAGCGAACAACCCAGATCGTAACAGTTCGCTCCGGCCTGAGCCAGACGGCCGGCAAACAGCCCGCACATCGCCACCACGTATTCATACCCCGGCACCGAACGCCGGATCATATCGTCGAAGACACCGGCCACCTGCTCATCGAATTGAAAACGGACCGGCGGCGCTCCGGAGGCAAAAATCGTATCCCGCACGCCGACAGCCTATTTGCGCACCCTGAACAGCACCGAAGAGAGCATGCAGAGAAACGCGCCGTAGCACAGCAGGAAAATGCCCAGCAGCCAACCGATCGTTTCAAGCCCGCTCAGCGGGTTCAGCAGCACCATCAAACCGACGATCAACGACAATCCGCCGGAAATCAGCGACATCAGCCGCAACGGATCGCGGGACGGCATCCTGGTCAGGGCGAAATAAACCTGGCTGCCGCCGGACATCAACAGCCAGAATGCGAAGATCAGCACCACGGCGATGCTGGCCACGCCCGGCAAAACAATGATGAAAATACCGAGCAGAAAGACCACCACGCTGTAAAAAATCAACAGTTCCCGATAACTGCGGACATTCAACGCCTGGACAAAAGAACCGAGACCGGCCACGCACAGCAACAGGCCGCACGCCCAGGCCAACGCGATCACCGCCAAGCCGGGATTGACGATCATTGTCACCCCGACCAGGATCAACAAAACTCCGCGCAGCAATGCCATGCCCCAAGTCGGCGCCATCAATAATTTTCCGCCCCAAACCGCCAATTCCTTCATAATACCACCTCTCATTCCGCTCTACGTAATCTATTTTACACCCGCAACCATATTATAATACGGCAAAGCGGCATTTTCAAACCGCCCCAGCCGCCTTTTCCCCGGCTTATTCCGCCCGCCCCGCCACTTCCTGCGCCCATCGCACCGTCGCCATCGCATCGGCGCCATAGGCATCGGCGCCGATCTCGTCGGCATACGCCTGATCGACGACCGCGCCGCCGATGATGAATTTCACCTCCGGCAAACCGGCCCCCCGCACGGTCCGGATCACTTCGGCCATCCGGGTCATCGTCGTCGTCATCAGCGCCGACAGCCCGACCAGTTTGACGTCGTGCTCCCTGACCGCCGCCAGAATCTCCGCCGCCGGCACATCCTTGCCCAGGTCGATCACTTCGAACCCGTAGTTGCGCAACATCAAGCCGACGATATTCTTGCCGATGTCGTGAATATCGCCTTCCACCGTCGCCAGCAGGAAACGCGTTTTCGCCGCCCGGCTGCTCTGCCGCGCCGTCAAAAGCGGTTCCAAAAACTGAAATCCCCTGCGCATCGCATCGGCGCTCATAATCAATTGCGGCAGAAAATATTTCTTCTGCTCGAACCAGTCGCCAACCTGATTGATCGCCCGGATCAGACAATCGTCCACCAATACAGACAACGGCACCTGCTTCGCCAATGCCTCCTCCAGCCGCCGGCCGATATTTTCCTCATCGCCCTCCAGCACACAGCGGAACACCTGTTCTTCCGGCGACAACGCCGCCCCGGCCGCCATCGCCGGCGATGGCAGTGAAGCCGCCGCGCTGCCATAGCGTTCGACATAACGCCGCATCCTGACATCCCGGCCGCTCAGCACATCACCGGCCGCCACCGTCGCCATCAGCAGTTCGCTGGACGGGTTGGCGATCGCGCAGTTCAAGCCACGCCCCAGCGCCATGCCGAGGAAGGCGGTGTTGATCCAGTTGCGTTCCGGCATGCCGAAACTGACATTGGACAGCCCGCAGGTGGTGCTGACCTGAAATTGCCGGCTCGCCCATTCGATCAGCTCCAGCGATACCGCTGCCGCCCGCTGATCGGCCGAAACGGTCATGATCAGCGCATCCAGAATGATATCTTCCTTGTGGTAGCCCAGCGCCTGCGCCGCCCGGAATATCCGTTCCGCCACCGCCGCCCGCGCCGCCGCCGTCGCCGGAATGCCTTCGTCGGTCAACGGCAGCAAAATGAACATCGCGCCGTATTTCGCCGCGATCGGCAAGGTCACTTCCAAACGTTCCTGTTCGGCCGAAATCGAATTGACCAGCGCCCGGCCCGGATAACGCCGCAACGCCGCTTCCACCACTGCCGGGTCGGTCGAATCGATGCACAACGGCAGTTCGGTCGCCTGCAGCAAAGTATCGATCGCCTTCAACATCATCGCTTTCTCATCGATGCCGGACAAGCCCATGTTGACATCCAGCACCGCCGCACCCAGCCGGGTCTGTTCCAAAGCAAAGGTTCGCACCAGATTCATCCTGCCGTCGCGCAATTCGGCCTGCAGCGCTTTTTTGCCGGTCGGATTGATCCGTTCGCCGATGACGACAAACGGTTGATCGTCCCCCCAGAAACAACAGCGGTGCGGTGCCGAAACGGCGCTCAACGCCGCCCGATGCGGCGCCTGCCCGATCAACGTTTTGGCGGCGGCGGACTGGGCGGCAATGTGTTCCGGCGTCGTGCCGCAGCAGCCGCCAATCAGATTGGCGCCGGCGTCAATTAATGCCGGCGTGAAGCCGGCAAATTCCGACGGTCCCATTGAAAACACCGTCCGGCCGCCGATCAGTTTCGGCATGCCGGCATTCGGTTTGGCCACCAGCGGAATCGTCGCATACGGTTTGATCGCCGCCAGCAGTTTCACCATATCCGCCGGACCGGTCGAACAGTTGCAGCCGAACGCATCGACGCCGAGCGCCTGCAGCGTGATCAAACTCGACAACGGATCGTTGCCGGTCAGGGTCCGCTGCGCTTCATCGAAAGTCAGTGTCACCAGAATCGGCAGATCGCACAACTCCCGGATCGCCAGCACCACCGCCCGGGTCTCCATGATATCCATCATCGTCTCGACGGCAAAACCGTCCACCCCGCCGGCCAGCAGCGCGGCCGCCTGTTCGCGGTAAATATCGACCGCCGCTTCAAACTCCAGATCTCCGAACGGCGCGAGAAATTGTCCGGTCGGCGCCATATCGCCGAACGCCAACGCCCGGCCGGCCAGATTTTCCACCGTACGCTCCGCCAGCGTCCGGTTGATTTCAGCTGCCCGTTCCGCCAGCCCGAACTCCGCCAGTTTCAGGCGGTTGCCGCCGAAGGTCGGCACATAGACAATATCGCTGCCGGCCGCCACATAACAATTCTGAATGTCCGCCACTGCCTCGAAATGTTCCATCGCCCACAGTTCCGGACTGACGCCCTGCCCCATGCCGCGTTTGATCAATTCCGTCCCGGTTGCTCCATCGAGCATCACCACTTTGGCACGCACCAGCGCCTGAAAATCCTGTCGAGTCATGCACCACAATCCTGTACTGATAAATTCTCCACCCCGGCAATCGCCGTCACACTCTTCTCCGGCGACATGATAAAATACTCATTGACGGCCACGCCGATCCGCTCCAATTCCAGCAACCGGCCCAGATCCCGCTGACATGCCAGCGGCAAATCACCATATCCGGGAGAAAACCGCCGCCGGGTCAGCCGGCAGCCGCTCCGGCTCAATTCCTGGCCGATATAAGCCTGCAGCCAATTCATCGCCTCATCGGCACTTTCGCCGCCGACCGCATCGAACACCAGCGCCCGCACCCCGTCATAGTTTGTTCCGGCCTTGCCGGCCGCTTCGACGACAGCGCTGCCGGCTGTCGCCGCGAACAGCGCCGCCGCCGTAGAATGGCTCAACAGTTGCACCAGACGCCGGCTCCGCCAGACGGTGCCGTCCGCCAGTTCGACCTGTTCCTCATCGCGGCCGGCAAGCGGTATAATCCGCCAGACGCCGCGCAATTGACAAAGGCCAAATGCCTCGTACATCAAAAGTTCCAGCTTGTCGCGCTGTCGATCGGTCATCGTCGCCAGCTGCCGATGCCGTCCCAAACGATTGTAAACGGCCGCGACCGGCAGGTTGACCGGAATCCGATTCTGCAACCTGATCACCACATTTCTCCCGATTTCATACCGTATAATTTACCACCAACTCCCTGGAAATCAATGCCGGCTTCGCAAAATCCCGATTTTCTCAAGTCAATCGAAAGGGAACCAATAGAATATCTCGATGAATGCTTTGTTTTCAATTCGAACATCGTTACGCTGATAAGCCTGCTGAATCAAGTTAAGGCGAAACTCCCCAGCGCCCTGAATCGCGTCCCCCCTGAAACCAGAATCATCCCAATATCAAAACGTTGCCGAATCAACGCTTGAACCGCTGGCGTCTCCACAGGGCGAACGGCAATTGCAACGGGCCCGGACAGTGATCGAAACGGCCGGCGCGTCTTATCACCATACCGCCGATTGCATCACTCCGCCCAGGTCAGATTCAGCGGCCGGCGGCTCGGAATTCGTTCGAAACGGTGGCGCGGCCAACCGATTGCCAAAGCCCCGGCGACCGCCTCGCCCGGCGGCAGCTGCAATAACTCCGCCATCCGCGCGTCACCGGCCATCGCAGCCGATTCGATCCAGCCGGCCCAACAACTGCCCAATCCCACCACCGGCGCATAAATTCCGGCATAGGTCAGCATGAACCGGCCATTCTGCCGGAACAACGGCGCGGCCGCTTCGTTCATCAGCGCTAAAATCAGACACGGCGCCCCCCATAACACATTGTCTTCGCCGGTGGTGCGATGATGAACGATCATCGCAGCCAGATGCGGCGCCAATTGGGGCAGTTTTCCGGCCCACTGCATCGACGCACCGACAATCTCTTCGAGCCTGGCGCGATCGTCGACGACATGAAAATGGACGCCCTGCGTATTGCCGGCGGTAGGGGCAAACCGGGCGACGTCGAGCACCTCCCGGATCGTTTCGCGCGGGATCGGCTTCGCCAGATAACTGCGGCAGGAACGCCGGGCCCGCAACAGATAAGCCGCCTTCGACCGCTCCGGCAATTCTGCCGGTTCGATCGCTTCCGGCCCGGCATGCGGCGCATTCACATTGTCGATCGCCCCGGTCGGACAGACGGCGACGCAATGGCCGCAGGCGATGCACGGCCTGATACGAACCCGGGGGCCGCGCGGCCCCATCTCCAAGACCCGAATCGGGCATTCGTCGACACAACCGCCGCAGCGGATGCATTTTTCGGTATCCAGGCGGATGAATTCCTTATCCATATTTTTTCTTTCCATTTATTCTTCGCCAGCCGGACAATCGAACTTGCCGCGCCCCGCTCTTAAAACTATAATACGCTTTGGGGACAAAAAAAATTTTGCCAGGCTTATTTTTGACTCATTTCTTTGAAAAAGATCAAAAATTTCAAACGGTTAAGCCCATCGTCAAGTTGCTTTCTCCGCCGGAAATGCTAGAATAATTATCCAAATATCACAAGAAAGGGTAAGCGAATGATAAACTTCAGACTTTGCTGGCTGGCGGCACTCGCCGGCGGAATTCTCTTCGGCAGTGACTTTTCACTGCAGGCCGGAACTCCCAAGGCGCTCGTCATCATGCTGGACGGCACCCGGGCCGATGTCGTCGACGCAGCGGCAACGCCGAACCTGCACAAGTTGATCGCCGGCCAATGGCAGCCCGGCTACCACGGCGCTTACGCGGATAACGCCCGTTCGCTCAGCGATGCCCGTCCCAACAGCGCCCCGAACCATACCGCCATCGCCACCGGCGTCACCGCCGCCAAGCATAAAGTATTCAACAACGGCCAGACTCCGAACGGCGATTATCAGCATTATCCGATTTTTCTGGAATACCTGCAGCGGGCCCAGCCGGAATTGTCGACCGCCTTTTTTTACTCCTGGCAGGAATCCGGCACGATCAAAGGCGGTTCGGACGCCATCGCCTATCATCACAACAGCGATGCAGAAAACAATCGCCAGGCGGCCGAATTTTTGAAAAATGGCGGCGATGTGGCGCTGGTTTACATCGATTTGCCCGACCACGGCGGGCATGGCGAAAGCTTTTATCCGCATTCCGCCTTTTATCTGTGGAGCGTCGTCCAGAGCGACCGTTATATCGGCAATCTGCTCGACGCCATCAGTTCCAGGCCGGAATTTGCCCGGGAAGACTGGCTGATCGTCGTCACCGCCGACCACGGCGGTTACGGTCCGCACCACGGCATGCTCGGCGGCAATGCGCACACCATTCCATTTCTGGTCTGCAGCAAAACGGTCAAGCCGGGACGAATCGCCGGGACGCCGGGCAATCTCGATGCCGCGCCGACCGTACTCGCTCATTTCGGCCTGCATCCGGCCGATTATCCTTTTGACGGCACCGTGCGCGGTAACGAAATCCAACCGGAAACCGAACACGCTTTGGCTGATGGTTTGCTCGTCTATTGCGATTTCAACGCCGAGTCGATCACCAATGCCGTCGACAACGCCGAAATGAAAAAAACCGGCGCCTATGTCAAAAGCAATGTCAAGCCGGGAAAATTCGACGGGGCGTTGGAATTGCCCCGCGGCGACGGCATTGCCGAATACGTTGAATTGACCGGCTCGGAAGCCTTTTTTGCCGACAAACCGGAATTCACCGTCTCAATGTGGGTGAAAATGCCGCCGGAACAGCTTGGCGACGCGTTGCTGGTCTCCAACAAAGACTGGCGCGACGGCTCGCTGCCCGGTTTCGCCCTGATCGCGGCCAAACTGGCGGAAAGCGCCGCCCGGCCCGGCATCGGGCTCAACCTCGGCCTGACCAGCCGGCAGCGCGTCGACCTGGCCCAGTTCGACGTCGAACCGGAACAATGGATGTTCCTCGCCGCCACTCTGGACGCCAACCAGACGCTGCAGCTTTACCAGGGCAGTTCCAGCGGCACGCTCTATTTCATCAATGCCCCGGCCGGCCAGGCGGAACTGGTCAGCGGCATGCCGTGGAATATCGGCCAGGACGGCACCGGCAACTACCAGTTCAACTATGGCGGCAAGCTCGATGACTTCGCCCTGTGGGATCGCGCGCTGTCCAAAGAAGAACTCAGAACCATCTTCGACGCCGGACGCCGCGGTCTGGCGCTCGGCGAACTGTTGAATCACTTATAAAAATTCCGCAACAGCCATGGCCCCGGCGAGACGGACGCCGCCGGCCATGGTTTGCCGTTTTCGGCGCCGTTGCGGTTCCTCGCCGGTCTCTCTTGTTATTTGAAAACCGGTTGGAGGTTCATTATATTACTCTGACTTGTAATCATCAGCATAAGGAGATTTTGATAAGATGTTGCATCGCTGTCGGCGTTGGCTGGGAATCGGTTCCATCTGTTTTTGTTCCACTCTGCTGACCGGCGCGGCGCCGGAATATCATCTGGATATCAGGCTGGCCGACCGGAATGACACCCGGCGTTTCAACTGCATCAAGCCGGCCACTTTCATCGCCGCCGCCGAACTCGACGGACAGCCGGCAGCCGACGGAGAAATAAGATTCCACCTTACCAACGACGGCGGTCCCGTTCTCCACCGCCGGGACGCCAGGCTGGCCGACGGTCCGGCGGAAGTGACTTATACCCTGTCCGCTCCCGGCTTCCTGCGCTGTGTCGCCGAATGGTACATCGATGACCGATGCGTAGCCAAAGCGATCGCCGCCGCCGCTTACGAACCGGAAAAAATCCGCCAGGCCTTCCCGGAGCCGGAAGATTTTGACGTTTTCTGGCAGCAGAGCTTCGAGCAGCTGGCGGCGGTGCCGCCGGATTGGCAAATCGCACCTTATCCAGCCGGCAGCGACGAACAGTTCGACTGCTTCCTGGTCAATGCCGCCAATGTCAACGGCAAACGCATTTACGGCGTGCTGACCGTGCCGGCCAAGGAGGGAAAATTTCCGGCCGTCGCCTGCGTTCCGGGTGCCGGCAATGCCAGCAATGCCACTTACTTCCGTTTCCCGGATACCATCAGTTTGTTTCTCAACGTCCATGAATACGAGCCGTCCGACGATCCGGCTGAAAACAAGGCGCGTCATGACGCCGCCTATGCGGGACGTTATCTGCCGGAAATAGCCTATTATACCTGTATCGGCGTCACCGACCGAGAAAAATTTTTCTTCCGCGACGCCTATCTGGGCATGAGCCGTCTGCTGGATGCCATCCGCAACCATCCGAAATACGACGGCAAAAATCTCGGCATCTGCGGTTCCAGCCAGGGCGGCGCCGCGTTGGCGCTGGCGGCGCTCAACCCGGACATCGCGATGGTGGTGACCGGCGTGCCGTCTTTCTGTGATCTCGGCGCCGGCGTCGCCGGCCGGGCGCCGGGCGGCCCACAATTGCTGCGCTCCGCCCAGCCGGGCCGGTGGGTGCGGATCATTCCGGCCACCAGCTATTGCGATACAGCCAACTTCGCCCGGCGGGTTCACTGTCCGACCACCGTCATCGTCGGCTGGGTCGACGTCGCCAGTGTGCCGGCTTCCGTCTACGCCGCCTACAACAATCTGCCGGGAAAAATGAAACGGATCATCGACATGCCGACGATGGGCCACGGCAACCCGCCGGAATACACTGCGGCCATCGCCGAAATGGTCGAAAAGCTGCACCGCTGAGTCCGGCAGCGGACGCAACGTTCCAGATGGACAATGGCTTTTCCCCACCCGGAAGAGAACTGGCCGGCGGCGTTACTGGTCAAAAAGATATCCGCAGGCGGTTAAAAGTTCTTTGCGTCGGCAAAAATCATGATATTCTTTGCGTTCCGGCATGGACCAGGAATTTTCCGCCCAAGCCTGCAGGCGAGGAACGACTTTGGACAAAGTTCGCCATCCGGGAACCGCTTCCGTCCACAGACAGGCTTCAATGCCGAGCAACTTCTCCGCCAGAACATTTTCCCATACCGCACAGGCGTGTGCGTCATAAACGGCGATTTCCGGCAGGGGCGAGGTCCACGGAAACAATTCCTCCCCCGGGGAAGCCGGAAAATCGAAATAGCAATGTTTATTCAGGGAATAAATATATTGTCCCCGGCGTTTCCTTTGCCGCCCGACCTCCTGATCGCTGCCCCAGCACTGTACAACCCCCTCCCCGGACAATTCATTCTCCGTCGCCCAGGTAATCGGTTCGCGTCCCGTCAATGATACGTACCGGATCATTTCCCGCATGAAATCACTTTCCAGTTCACGCACATTTTCAAGCTGTTTGTCCTGCAACATGCGCTGACAGTCGCCGCAGGACTGCCAGGCGGCGTGATTTGCCTCATCCCCGGCTAAATGCAGGAATGGACTTTCCGGAAAAAGAGCGGAGAACTCCGCGATCAGGGATTTCATAAACTCTCTGACGGCCGGCTTTCCGAGGCAGAGTTCCGCACCGGGACTTGACGGATTGCAGGCATATTCCGGGAAACACTGCAAAATACCGCCGCAATGACCGGGCATTTCTATTTCCGGTACAATAGTGATGAAATTTTGACCGGCAACCCGCCGGATTTCTTCCAATTCCGCATGGGAGTAGCATCCCGCGCTTATACGGCCGATGCGGTTCAGCGCCGGCGCCAGGCGCGATGGAGTGCGAAAGCCTTCGTTGTCGCTCAAATGCCAGTGAAAGATGTTGATCCGGTGTTTTCCCAGTATTGCCAACAATCGGAGAATCTGTTCCGCCGGCTGAAAATGCCGGGCACTGTCCAGCATAATCCCCCGCCAGCGATAGCGCGGCATATCGACGATCGTTCCGAACGGAATTTCGTCATCGGCCCAGCCATGACGGCGGCAAACGCAAATAAGTTGCGTCAAGGCTTCCGTCCCATAAAAAACCCCCGCCGCATCGCCGCCGCAGAGGGTAATGCCCGCGGAATGAATATTGATCTTCCAGGCCTCCGTGCGCAAATCAGGATCAAAACGCAGAACAATCGCGCCGTCGGACCTTGCCGCGCCGCAGGGCAAATACAACTCATACCGCTCCAGCGCGGCGCCGAGTCTCTGGCCGATCGGGATAAGTTCCTTTGCCGCGCCAATGCCGGTAAGTTTTGCCAGAGGCAGACTGCCGGCGGCGCAACAAACTTCCAGCGGACGGGGAATCATGCAGTCGAACATCCGGTTTCTTTCCATTTTCGGTCAATCCATACAATTTTTCATATTTCTGAATGCGAATTTGTTCCCGTTTTCGTTGGCTTCCACAATCGCCCCGGACTCAAGGTTCAGGTTCCCGGACCAGCACGATCCGGTCAATGTAAGTGGTGGTGCCGGGTTGATTGGCCGCCCACAGTTTATTCGGCGCGTTCAAATTGAATGTGCCGATTTTCAGCCAGCGGTAATCGCCGCCGACATATTGTCCATACGAACCGGTCACTTCCGAATCGGTCGCGCCGCAGGTGCCGAAAGCAAATGCGGGCAAAGCGCCGTTGGCATATTCCGCCTCGCAGTACAAAGACACATAAACGGACCACTTGTAATTTTCAACTGCGGAACAGACCGGCAAATCCATCTGGAAATACCAGCCGCCGGCCACGTCGTATTTCAGCGCTTTCCCGCCCGCTGCTTTCGGGTCGTCGATCGTTTTTTCCGTCAGATCTTCAGCGGTAAACTCCAGATAATCCGAATCGGGAACCTCACGGCAGAAATCCGGTTTCGCGCCGAAGGTCCGTTGGGCGATACGCTTGCGCAACGCATCGACGCGGCACGCCGTAAAACCGGGAATTTGCAGCTCTTCCCAGGCCGATGCTACCGAATCCAGAACGGCGTCCAAATCCAGCGGCGGATAGCGGTCGCGGTCGCGGTTGAAGCCGGCGTATTCTCCCCGCAGCAGGGTTGCCACATCCAGCGCGAAGGCCACCTGCCGCACCCGGCGGTGAACTTCGGCGTTTCCGGCGCTTTTTGCCAGTGCGCGCTCCATCATCGTCCGGCCCTTCAGCAAGCCGTCCAACGACAGCCAGCCTTCGGTACTGCCGGTTCCCAGAGTACGGATCACTGCGCCGGGGCGGGCGGCTTCCGCCTCCAGCAAATCCAGATAAGCAAGGATTTCCGGAGCCGCTTCACCATAATACCTCTCAGCGAACTCCTTTGCCAGCACCCGAACGTCATACGACTGATCCCAAAGCAAATGGCGGTAGATATAATTGCGCATGGCGAAAAATTCATTGTACGCGCCTTGTAAATACAAATAGGTGACTTGGTGTGCCGCCAGCGTCTCAAGCTGCTCCCGCAACGGATACAGATTTGCGTAAGGAATATAGGCGCAACCGAAATTGCCGACATAATGCCAAACGCCCAGGTGGGTGGCAATTTGACTCCATTGCGTCAGATGGGTGAAAAAATTCCGATTCTCCGGGGCGGAAAAAGGGCGGTTGAAAACGCATTGGTCGGTACAAAGGCGGATCATGACGTTATGACGCGGCCGCAGATTTTTCGGCGGTACCGAGGAGTATTGATAGGCTAAGGTCTCGACGAGAATGTCCGGGTACTTTTTTTCAATCTCTTCGGCGACCAGGTTGACGAAATGAATCAGGCTGCCGGACGGGGAACCGGCCGCCGCGTCCACTGCGGCGCACGCTTCGCAGGTGCAATACAAATTATTGTCATTCTGGCTGATGGAGATATAACGGGTTCCGGGATATACTTCGAGCTGGGCGGCAAGCTTTGCCAGGGCGTTTTTGATCAATTCCGCCCGCATTTCGTCATTTGCCAGGCATAATTGCGCATCGTTTTTCAGCCGGACGCCATCACGCATGGCGAACCATTCCGGATGCGCGTCATAGTACTGCGACGGCGGAATCAACTGCTCGAAAGTATGGCAGAAGCCGACCAGAATGCTGAGGGTTCCATCCGGTGAGCAGCCGTTGGAACGGACTTTATACATAAAACGCGGATCGTCGTATAAGGAGCGAGTCGTAAATCGCGGCGCATAAGCATACCTCAGGCCATCCGGAATCTCCAGCGTATTCTGCGGCGGGATATCTTCAATATCATTGCAAGGATCAAGAAAACGCCCCCCCAGCTGCCGTTCGATGAATTCATAAATACAGTACAGGGTGGCGGCCGGTTTTTCCCCATACAAAAAGAGTTCCCCGCCTTTCTCTAGCATTCGGATTTCACCCGGCCGGAGGACTTCCCGCCAGTCCTCCGGCAAGGCGCTTTTCCCGACATAAATCATGGTTTGCGGAGTTTCCGTCCGGGAAACGGCCAATTCGGCACCCGATACCGCACGAAGATATTTTCGCAGTTCCGTCGCGGCCTTCCATTCCAATTCATCGGCCTCTTCAGCACTGTAAATCGAACCGAGGGGGACTCCGTCGACAACGATCGACATGGCTTCCGTCCGAAGGACGAAACCTAAAAATGCAAGTATCAGCAGCAACATGTTTTTCATTGATCTATCAACTTTCCCGTAACCGCACCTTCCGTTCCTTTTCAATACAGTTATTGAGAGACAACCGGATCGAAGGAAAGCACTCCAGCTCCACCGTTCAGATATTTAAAATAATATTCGCCGATCAACGCGTTCTTGGAAACCGCGGCGGCATGGCCGTCGGCAAACGCAAGATTTCCGGAGGTTCCGCCATGATGGATCCCCATGGCCGTTTCATTGCCCCAAAAGATCCGCGGATGAAAATTCGTGCTGCCGTGGCCGTTGTTTTTGATGGAATCGACAATCATGAACGTATCCGACGGCGCAATCATTTTTGACATTGCCCAGAGATGAGCCCCCTGCCCGGCTTCATGGAAGGAGATGGCGGAAAAGAAACTGCCCCATCTCGCGGCCATCTTGTCGTAATAATTGTCCCAGTCGCCTTCCCGGGTATGAGATGCGCCATAATTTTCCCACTGGTCCCATGAATTCTTGTAGCCATGCTCCCAAGTCAGCCCTTTCGTATAGGTCAGCGCCGGACAATTCAACACATCCGCCGTTCCCAGATATGCGCCGTACAGCAACGCGCCGCCCCAGGTCAATTCGTTCGTCCCGTCCCAACTGTACACCAGCACATAGTTATCGGCATCCACCGCATACAACTGCTGTCCCAAGGAACACTGTTTCAAGTTGGAAATACAACTGATTCTCTGCGCTGCCGTTTTGGCCCTTGCCAACGCCGGCAGCAACATGCTGGCAAGAATCGCAATAATTGCAACCACTACTAACAATTCAATCAATGTGAATGATTTTTTCATTTGTACTTCCTTCCTTTGGTTGTTCCGCGATGATCCGCTTCCGATTTTTGTTCCGAGATGAATCCATCATCAATCAAAGTATAATGAAATAGAACAACTATGTCAACTACCAGAACAACTTTTTTTTATTTTTAATCGCCAGCCTTCTTTTTTCTTCCCGTCGATGATAGCCGCGGGGTTGAAATCGCATTTATGAACTTATCCGGCTCCAGTTTTTTTGATTTACGTTTCATGATAAGAAATAAGAACGCAGCCATCAACGCCGTGCGCAGACACATCAGGCCATCCGGCAATCACCTGCTTTCAATCATACGCCGGATCCTGAAATTGAAAACTGAAAGCCGTAAATCATGAAACTTCCAAACACCGGCCGAAAAAATATCTTAAAGTTATCCGCTTGCTTGACATTGTTATCTTTTTTGGTATGATTGTTGATAAAGAAGTTTCTTTCCATGAAATCCGAATCGGCAAAAAAAGGACGGACACCATGCCCGGGAATACCAAAGGACATTTCGCGAAATATGTATCGATCCGGCAAACCCTGGAACGGGAAATCATTTCCGGCTCGTTCCCGGATGGCAGTTTGCTGCCCCCGGAGCACAAATTGGCCGCCATGTTCGGCGTCGGGCGCGGCACGCTCCGGCTGGCGCTGAAGGAATTGCGGCAGCAGGGGTTCGTGGAGAGCCGCCGGGGAGCCAAAAGCCGGGTGCGCGATATTTCCCGCAACTGTCGAAAGCTGCGCATTGTCTGGCTTGGCAACGCGGAATGGTCCGAATATGAACCGCTGCTGCGGCTGATCTATCAGACCCTGCTGCAATTGCCGGAAATGCGGCCTCACCAACTGATTTTCTTTTCTCCTCACGATGACTCCTCGCTGGAATGGCTGTTGAACGAGCGCGCGGAAATCGACGGCGTGGTGGTTCCGACGCTGAACAACATTCCTTTTGCGGAAAACCTGGCGAAGGACGCTCCCCGGCGAACGCATTTTGTCAGCCTGAATCCGACCGACAGGAGCTTTTTCTCCTCGATCGTCATCAGCGATAATCAACAAGGCGGTTATCTGGCAGCGGAATATCTTCGGCAGCGCAATTACCGGAATTTTCTGGTGGCGGGAATCTCCGCCGGGTACCGCAGCGAACTTTTCTATAAACGCATTGGCGGATTTTGTCAACGGGTGTTCGAAGAACCCGCACTGGTGAACGTACGGGTCATCACCTCCGTGGACGCGGCGGATCAAGCCGATCCGGAGCATTTCCTGCGAACCGGCAACGTCAACCTGGCGGATTTCGATGCGGTTTTCGGGGTGACCGACGATGTGGCAGCCAAACTGATACAATGCGCGCAAAAACACGGCCTGCGCGTACCGGAGGATCTGGCGGTCATCGGTTTCGACGGCTTGAGGCCGGCCCCGGACTCGTCACCGCAACTGACGACGATAGGATGCGACGCGGCGGGGGTGGCGCAACAGATTTTTCAGGCCATTTTGAATCCCGCCGATTCGGAAAAACCCGCTCTGTACCAAATTACGCCGCTTCTATTGGAACGCGGCTCCGTCGGCAGGCGGTGAATGTGCTTTGCGCCGGCAAACGGAGCGGCGGAATGCCGCGGCCCGTATTTCAGCCTTTCAGGACCGCCAGAGGCGTTAAGCGCACCAACGGCTCGACCAGATCGGCCTCCGCCGCAATAACTGAATCGATTTCCTTGTACGCCTGCGGCGCTTCCGACAAGTCCAGCAGGCCGCGGCGGGCGCTTTTGCCGAAGCCCCGGTATTTGTTCCAGCGCTCATGGACGATTCCGTTCAAGGCGGCATCGCACTCCTCCACCGTCAGTTTCTGGCAGGCCGCCGTCCGGCTCAGCACCCGGCCGGCACCATGCGAACAGCTCATGAACGATTCCGGATTGCCGAGGCCGCGGACAATGTAGCTCGCCGTCCCCATCGAACCGGGAATAATGCCGATTTCACCGGTTTTCGCACTGGTGGCGCCTTTGCGGTGGATGCAGAACTTCTCACCGAAATGCTCCTCGAAAGCGGCATAATTGTGGTGAATGTTGATCTCGCGCCGGAAATTGACTTCCGGAACAAATTCGGCGACCGTCTCCTTGAACCGCATCATCATCCGGCGGCGATTTTCCAAAGCGTATTCCAGCGCGAATTTCATGTCGCGGTAATACTCCTTGCCTTCTTTGCTGTCGGTCGGCAGAAACGCCAGCGACGGATCGGGCAGTTCGACTTTGAACATCTCATTCAGTTGGCGGGCCACCGCCTGATAGTGTTTTTCCACCCGCTGTCCCAGATTACGGCTGCCGGAATGAATCATCAGCCAGACGAAGCCGTCATCGGATTTCTGCAATTCGATGAAGTGATTGCCGCCGCCGAGCGTGCCGAGATTCCGGCGGTCCAGCCCGTTCGGAAAATCGCAGACCCTGCCGTTGACCTCGAGATAACGCTCGAAACCGTCCCAGGCCTGGGCGGTGCGGTGCGCCATGCCCTCGCCGACCGGAATACGCTCCTTCAGCGCATTCTGCAACGACCGCCGGAAGCTCATCTCGGCGAAACGCTCCGCCGGAATGTCGGTTTCCACCGCGATCATCCCGCAGCCGATGTCGACGCCGACCGCGCTCGGCAGAATCGCGCCACTGGCGGCGATCACTCCGCCGATCGGCATGCCGAAACCGACATGGCAGTCCGGCATCAGGGCGACATGCTTGAAAATCGCCGGGTGCGAGGCCAGATTGACCGCCTGTTTCAACGCATCCGGTTCCAGGGTTTCACACCAGCTTTTGATCGGAATGCGGTAGCCATCCTCATATTTGATCCATTTCATTGCTTCACCTCTATGCTGTATTGTCCATTTTGCCGGTTGACAATTTTAATGTCAACGGCGAGAAATTTCCCGATCACTTCGATATTGGTCAACGTGTGTTCGCTCGGCGGCGCCGTCAGAAACTCGCCGCCGGCGCCGACTGCCATCGGCAGCAACAGTTGGTCGGCCAGGAAGCGCCAGACCGGCGCTCCCAGCGCCCGATAACGATCGACCATTTTGGCGACCCGCCGGCCGACCACCTGGCGGGAGATGTCGAAGTCGCCGCAAACGCTGAACAATTCAGTGATATTTTCATATTCCAGTTCGGCATACATGACATTGCCGGAACCGGGTGAATCGACCTCCAGCGACCGTTCCACGCAGACCAGCGGCACTTTCAAAGCCTCCCGGCCGTACCGCAATTCATCCAGCCGGATTTTTTCACTGATGCCGCTGCCGAGCGCCACCAGCGCCGCACGCCGGAAGCCGCCGGCCGCCGTCAATTCCAACGGCTTCCAGGCCCGAATCGGACTGACCGCCAGGACAATCCGGCCGCCGCCGGCCGGATAAAAACCGACCCGTTCCAGCGTCGCCGTAATTTCAGCGCCCATTTTCCGCAGGCACGGCAGAAACACCCGGTCGAAGAATTCGAAAATCGGCGCTCTGGCCGCATGCGTGCCGCCTTCGATGACCACCCGCGACGGCCGGTCGGCACAGAGCAGCAGCGGCAGAACCGCCTGGGCAACCAGCAGGGCGCTGCCGGCGCTGCCGACGGCAAAATAATATTCGCCGCCAACGAGTCTGTCCGGCGTGAACCATAGCTCCGGCGAATTCAGCTCCGCCCCTTCCAGACAACCGGCGGCAATCGCCGCCACGGCTTTCGCCGCCGTCAAATGCTGGCGCAGCAAGCCGGGTTTCGGTCGCTTCGCCCGAATGTCGGTCAAATGCAATGTCTGGCCGGTCAAGGCCGCCAATGCCAGCGCGGTCCGCAAAATCTGCCCGCCGCCTTCCCCGCGAGAACCATCGATTTCAATCATTTTTCCTTGTTCCATCCAGTTTGTACTGCCGACCCCCACCCGGTTCTCCCACGGCCGGATCGGCCGTTTGCCGCTTGGGAGAACCGGGGCGGCCGGATGTCTCCGGTTTCGTCGCCGGACCGCATCCAGTTCAGGATTTAGCAATGAACATGCCAACTTTCATACTTTACGCCGTTTTTCGTCAAATCACGCTGAAAAATTCTTTTTTCAATCTTCCGGACTTGTAAACGAATCCGGCGGTGATATCGTTAAATTTAGAATATATTATAATCAAGTATAAAATCATATAGTCATGAACATTCTGATTTCCTTTCTGGGTTCGACACTCGACCAACATGGCCGCGGCCCGGGCCGCTGGGGCTCCTGGCGCCCCTCGGTGGCGCTGGCGATGCAGGAGGATCTGCATTTCGACCGTTATTTCCTGCTTTACCAGCGGAATTTCGAAACGCTCTGCCAGGCGATCATCCAGGACATTCAAATCTGCTCGCCGGATACCGAAGTCATCCCGGAACTCATCGACCTCGACAATCCGTGGGATTTCGAGGAGGTTTATTCCAAACTCTACGACTTCAGCCGTGCAAAGGATTTTTCCGCCGAAGAGCACCACTGCTTCATCCACATCACCACCGGGACCCATGTGGCGCAGATCTGCCTTTTCCTGCTGAACGAGTCACATCACCTGCCGGGCCGGCTCATCCAGACGCAGCCGACCCGACGCAACAGCGCGCGCGGCACTTATACGATCATCGACCTCGATCTGTCGCGTTACGACCTGCTGGCCAAACGTTTTGCCGTCGAACGGGAAAATGACCTCGATTTTCTCAAATCCGGCATCGCCACCCGCAACCGGCGCTTCAATGCGCTGATCGAAACCATCGAACGGGTCGCCATCCGCTCCCGGGAACCATTGCTGCTGAGCGGTCCCACCGGCGCCGGCAAATCCCGGCTGGCCAAACGCATTTACGAGTTGAAGAAGATGAACCGGCAGATCAGCGGCAGTTTCGTCGAAGTCAACTGCGCCACGTTGCGCGGCGACCAGGCGATGTCGACATTGTTCGGCCATGTCAAAGGTTCGTTTACCGGTGCGGTCAAAGATCGGCCCGGCCTGCTGAAAACGGCGGATCAGGGGATTCTCTTCCTGGATGAAATCGGCGAACTGGGCCTCGACGAACAGGCGATGCTGCTGCGCGCCGTCGAGGAAAAAGTGTTTCTGCCGCTCGGTGCCGACCGGGAAGATTCCAGTTCGTTCCAACTGATCTGCGGCACCAACCGGGAACTCGGCAAGGCGGTGCGGGAGGGGTGTTTCCGCGCCGATTTGCTGCAACGCATCAATCTCTGGAGTTTCGAACTGCCCGGACTGGCGGAACGGCGGGAGGATATCGAACCGAATATCGACTACGAGCTGGAGCAATTCTGCCGGAAAGCCGGCCGGCATATCACGTTCAACCGGGAAGCGCGCCAGATGTTTCTCGCTTTCGCGCTCGATTCGGCCCGCGAATGGCATGGCAACTTCCGGGAATTGAACGCGATGATGACCCGGATGGCCACGCTGGCGCCGGGCGGCCGGATCGATGCGGCCACCGTTCGCGACGAAATCGGCCGCACGACATCGTCTGCCGCAACGCGGCCGGCTGCCGACGCGGAATTGGCGGCATTGCTCGGCGACCATTACACGGAACAATACGACCGTTTCGATCTCGCTCAACTGGCCGAGGTGATCAAAGTCTGCCGCCAAAGCAGGAGCCTGTCCGAAGCCGGCCGCCAACTTTTCGCCGTGTCGCGGCAAAACAAAACGTCGTCCAACGACGCCGACCGGCTCGCCAAATACCTCGCCCGCTTCCGGTTGACCTGGACGCAGATAACCGGCGCGGACAGGACGGTTATCCGGTAATGCCGCGCACTTCGGCGGCCACCCGGCCATAGGCGCAGCCGACGGCATAGCGGAACCGGCCATGCTCCAACCGGGCGGAACCGTCCAGCCAGAGCGGCAGCGCATTGCAGCAGCATTCCAGCCGGAAAATCCGGACGATCCGCGCCGGCTGTCGGCCGCGTTGCGGCAGACGATGCAGCAGCGGCCAGTTTTCATATTCCGGCGGCGTTTTTTCCGGAGCCGGCAAGTCCGGCAACACCTGGTTGCTCAGCAATGCAGTCAACCGCGTCAAAGCGCCGATCTCTTCCGGCAAACCAGGAAATTCCAGCAGCAGGGCCAAACGCCGCTCCAGCGGCAGTTGCCCGGCCGTATAATTCCGGTAATGCGGCAACAGCCAAGCGAAAAATCGTTCGAGGCTTTGCCGGTGCAGGCGCTGCCAGCCGCGCACCAGATTGCGCAGCTCCCGGCGGTTGTAAAAACCGTCGATCAGACGGCTCAGCAACTGCATATCGCGCAAATCGGCGGCCGACAGCCAGGGCGTTTCCGTCACCGACCACGGCGGCTGCCGGTCGAACCGCATCCCGTCCGGACATCGCCGCCCCAGGGCGCTGCCCGGCAGAATTTTCAACGATTCCAACTGGATTTCAGCCGGTCCGACCGCGATCAGCCGTTGCAAATCCTGCCGGAGTCCGGCGGCATCCTGCTGCGGCAAACCGGCCAGCAAATCGGCATGCACCGCGAAATTGCCGCAAGCGATCAACCGTTCCAGGCCGGCGAACATCCGCTCCGCCGTCGCCGAACGCCTGACCGCCTGCAGTACCGCCGGCGTCAGGCTCTGAATACCGGCTTCGACATGCAGCTGCCCCGGCGGGGCAGCCGCCAGTTCCCAAAGCACTTCCGGCGTCAGCCGGCCGGGATCGATTTCCAGGTGGAATCGAAAGTCGGCAAACTCGGCCCGGAACATTTGCAGCAGCGCGGCCGCCCGTTCCGACGGCTGATTGAACGTCCGGTCCAGCAGCCGGATTTCCCGGATCGCGGTCCGTTCGCGCAGCGCCGTCAAATCGGCCCGCACCCGCTCCAGCGAATAAAAACGCACCCGACGCGTCGTCTCCCTCGCACTGGTGCAAAACGTGCAGTTGGAGCCGCAACCGCGCGCCGTTTCCAATTGGTAGAACACCTTGTCCGGGGGCACCAGGCCCAACTGATAGGGTGACGGAATCTCGTCGAGACTGCCGGGCAATTCCGCCGTTCCCCGGTCGATATAATTGCCGTCGCCATCCAGATAACAGCCGCCCGGCACCTCATCCAACCGTCCCTCCCCGGCCGCCCAGTCCAGCACCGGCAGCAGAGCCGCCTCATCGCCGCGCACCACCAGGCGGATCATCGGCCAGCGCCGCAAAAAGGCGGCATTGTCGCCGAGGAAATTCGGCCCGCCCAGCACCAGCGGCACGGCCGGATGCCGCCGGGCAAAAGCGGTCAACACTTCCAACAGCGGACCGATGTTGAAAATATAACCGCTGGCCAGCACCAGGTCCGGCTTCTGCCGCGCCAGCGCTTCGCACAGCTCGGCCGAAGGCGTCTTCCCCGTACCCGCCACCGTCGTCCAGCGCCATTGCGGCCGCCAGACCAGTGCGCGCGCCTGCAGCAGCAAATTGGACAACATACTGTGCGAATAGGAACTGTTGAGCTCCAGAAAGGCGGCCGTCTTCATCGCGTCTCCGGACAGAAGCGGAAGGCCAGCATCGTGATATCGTCCGACTGCGGCACGTTGCCGGCATATTTCATCACTTCATGCAGTACGGTGTAGCACAGCGCCGCCGGACCGGACGGCGCCGCCGGCAATATCGTCAACAGCCGCTCTTCTCCGAACAACTGCCGCCGTTCGTCGAACGCTTCGGTGACCCCATCGGTATAGAACAGCAGTTCGTCCCCCGCCTCCAGCGCAAAACTTTCATCGGGGAAATCGGTTTCTTCCCGTTCGAAGACGCCGATCAGAATATTCCGCCGCAAAGTCAACTGCCGGCATTCCCGGTCGCGCCGCAAGACCGGCGGCAAATGACCGCCGTTGGCAATCACCATCTTTCCGGCGGCGGCATCCAGCCAGATGCACTGCATCGTCGCAAACATGCAGCTTTCGTTGCGCCGGGCCAGTTCGTTATTCAAGGCAGTCAGCACCGCCCCCGGCGATTGGTGATCCAGCACTTCGTGATTGAGCAGAGTCCGCAGCCGCGCCATGAAAACCGCCGCCGGAAAGCCCTTGCCGGAAACATCGCCGATCGCCAGCAGACAGCGCGCCTCATCGAATTGACGGTAATAATAAAAGTCGCCGCAGGTCTCCCGGGCCGGCTTCAACAGCGTTTCGAATTGGAAGGCCGGTAATTGCAGCGGCGCCGTCGGCAGCATCGCCTGCTGGATTTCCCGTCCCAGCGTCAACTCGTACCGCAGCGCTTCATGCTTCGTCACTTCCTGCTGCAACCGGTTCAGAAAATCGGTCAGTCGCCGGCGCAATTGTTCAAACGCCGCAGTCAATTCGCCGAACTCATCACCGTTGTCCGCCAGTTCGGGGCCGGACAGCGGCTCACTGCCCCAGGCGGTGGCCAGCCGTTCCAGCTTCCGCAGCGGCCGCAGCAGCGAGCCGGCCATAAAATACGACCAGCAGCCGAGAACGACCGCCACGCCTGCCCCGGCGGCAATCAACAACAACTCTTCAGCGGCCACGGCGGCATAGAGTTCCGCCTCATATTCGCCCAGCTGCGTCCCGGCCGCCTGCCGGGCGGCGGCCAGCGCCTGTTCCAACCCTTCGGTCCGGAAGGCGGCGCCGGCAACCAATTGTTCCTTTTTCAGCGGTACGCAAAGCAGGGAAAATTCCTCACCGGCGTATTTCCGCCGGATCAAACCGTTCTCGCCGCTCAGAGCGGCAAACGTGTCATCCGCATCCCGGCCGAGCGACCTTGTTTCCGGCTCCCGGCCCAGCCGGTCGAGATACAGCCGGCTGTTTCCCGGGGCGCACTGCCAGACAAAAATCGTTTCCAGCCCGGGAAAATCGCGCCGCAGTTGCCGCAGCAATTCGTTCGGCGGCATGCCGCCGTGGCTGGCGATGGCCGCCGCCAGCGTCTGCCGGGCGCGCGTCACGCCGCCGGCGAGATATTGTTCCAGCGAACGGACGATCAACGACTGCAACTCCTGCCGCTCCTGCCAGAAATTGAACTCCGCCAACCGCCTTCCCATCATCCGCAAATGGCAAAAAGTCACTCCGCCGATCAGCAGAAAAGCGACAAGCGGAATGGCGATGAAAAAAAGCGCAATCCGATTTTTCAACGACCAGCGCATCACCCCTCCTCCCGGAACCGCACCGCGAAAAAAGCATCCGGCGACGGCCGGTCAGAGACGGTCGCCGAACTGACATAGCGGCAGGTCCGCAGATCCGAAGTCCCGCCGGCAGCCGGCACTTCACAGTGAATGCCGGCCCGCCGCCATTCCAATTCACCATCCGCCCGGCAACGGCCGGTCAGATATTCCAGCCGCATCGACTGCAGCGCGCTCTCCTGGTCGACCATGGCCGCCAGCCGCCCGATCAGGCAATCGATGTCGGGCTCCCGGCCCGCCGCATGGGTTGCCAGGGCCAGGAATAAAGCCAACTGCAGCGTCGCGACACTCCAGGCGCCATCGATATGGCCGACCAGGAAGAACCAGCTGCCGTCGGCGCAACAGCAAAAATCATAGAACCCGCCCAGCTCCGACCGCTCGCCTCCGCCCAGTTCCAGGCAGAGAAAGGCCGGCACATCCTCCTTCGCCGACGGCAGCAGCGATTGTCGGATCTGCCGGGCCGACGCCAACTCCTGATTGACGGCAGCCTGTTCGGCGGTAACTTTGACGGTACGGTCCACATAACTGGCCAGCGCTTCGCCCATCTGGTTGAACGCCTGCCCCAGGGTTTCGAGCTCATCCCCGCTGTGGATCTCCACTTTTCGGACGAAATTGCCCTCCCCCAGCGCCCGCATCTGTTCGCTGAGCTGCCGCACCGGTTCGGCCAACTGCCTGGCCAGCCGCCAGCCGCCCAGTGCCAGAAAAACCAGCAGCAACAGCGTTCCGCCGCCGGAAACCAGCAAAACCCACCCCGCCTGGCTGCCCAATGCCCGGCGCCGCTCCTCCAGTTCATCCTGCAGCTCCTCCTGAAAGGCCCGGCGTTCCCGGCCGTCGTGCAGGTAGTCGTTCAGCTCCTCCCGGAAATCGGCTTCGGAAAGATCGTGCTGAATCCGGTCGAAAAAAGCCTGCTGCGCCGCTTCCGCCGCTCGTTCGACGGTTTGATCCTCCAAACCGATCAGGCGGTTTTTAATCTGCTGCGTCGAATGAACGGCCAGCAACAGAAAACCGATTACCGCCGCCATCCCCGGCAGCAGCGCCAGATAGAACAATTTGAATTGAATGCTGCGCCGTTTCACCGTTTCCTCTGTTCCATTGCCCGTCACCGTTTCAATGCAACGGCCGATGACCGGCCGCCCGCCGCGCCCGGTCCCGTTGCTCCAACCAGTTGCGGCCCGGCTCATCGAACAGCCACTCTACCAGCCGCCTCCTGATATATTCTACCGCAGCCGGAGCCAAATGCAACATATCCGCCTCATAAAAGCGGTAGTCGCGCAATTCATCCATGACGATTTCATACGCCGGGAAATAACCAGCCGACGGCGTCTCCTCCAGCAACTCCCCGAGCGCCGTCAGCAGATGGGCCTTGCTGCGGGAATTGAGCAGCAGATTTCCCGGATAATGCCGCACCGGCGACACCGTCCAGAGTACCGGCACGCCGGCACGCCAACGGCGTACCGCGGCCATCGCCCGCCGCATCGCCGCCAGCACCTCCGCCGCCGACAACAACCGCCGTTCGAAATCGCCTCCCGGCCGTTTGTGGCAATTGGCCACCACCTGATTGCTGGCTTTCTCCACATAAACCACAGCGCTGGACACCGTCAGAACCAGCAAATCGGCATTCTGCAGACATTGCCGGAAAGCCGTCAGCGCCGCATTGCACCGGGCCAATGCGGCCGGCAATTCCGGTTCGGACAAACTGCCGTGCAATTCATTGGACTGCCAGAGGCGATCGAAATGAAAAAAGTCCGCCGCCGTAAACAACCGATTTTCCGCCATCCGTTCCAGCCAGCCGGCGATCGATACCGGATTGTAGAAAATGCCGCCGGGATTGCAAACTGTGCGACAGCCGCATTGCAGAAAGTAATGCAGCATCGATTCGGCGAAACAGGAGCCGATGCCGGCAATCACCGGCGCAGGCCCCAATTTCGGGAGCGGACACTCCGGCAGTCCCACCGGAGTCTGCCATGACGGCCGCTTCACAATCCCAGCTCCCGTTCCGCCCGGCACAACCGCTCCGTCAACAATGTGTAACGCGGCTCCAGACGGGCATTTTCCACCGCCATCCCGACCGCTTTCCGGCTGCCGATCAGGATCAGCAGCTTGCGCGCCCGGGTCATCGCCGTATACAGCAAGTTGCGCTGCAACATCATATAGTGCTGCGTCAGCATCGGCACGATGACCGCTGGAAATTCACTGCCCTGCGCTTTGTGCACCGTCACTGCGTAAGCCAGCGTCAAAGCATCGGCTTCTTCGTAATCATACTCCACCGGCACGCCGCCGTCGAATTCGACGATGAATTTGCGGTCGTGATGATTGATCAGTTGAATCCGGCCGAAATCGCCGTTGAAAACATTCTTATCATAGTTGTTGCTGGTCTGCATGACCTTGTCGCCGACTTTGAACACCCGTTCGCCATAGTTGAATTGCGGCTTTTCGCCGCCGTTGAGCAGATTCTGCAGATGCAGATTCAAACTGATCGTGCCGCAACTGCCGCGATTCATCGGTGCCAGCAGTTGAACGTCGGCAACCGGCTGCAACCCGAAACGCTTCGGAATACGCTCGACCACCAGCCGGTCGATCACTTCGATGGTCCGCTCCGGATCATCCTGCTCAATCCAGTAGAAGTCGCGGATTTCGCCGCGGCGGTCCGGCAGTTCCGGCAAATGGCCCTGGTTGACCGCATGGGCGTTGACGATGATCCGGCTGCCGTCGCGCTGCCGGAATATTTGCGCCAGGTGGGTAACGCCGACGGTCCGGGAGGCCAACAGGCTGGCCAGCACCGTTCCCGGCCCGACCGACGGCAGCTGATCCGCATCGCCGACCAGCACCAGCGTGCTGCCGGACGGTATCGCCCGAAACAATGCCAGCGCCAGCGGCAAATCCAGCATCGAAACCTCATCGACGATCACCAGGTCGTACGGCAGCGGCTGCTCGGCATTGAATTGAAAGGTGCCGCTTTTCGGCTCGAAGGCCAGCAGCCGGTGCAGCGTCCTGGCCGACTCTCCGGTCGCTTCGCTCATCCGTTTGGCCGCCCGGCCGGTCGGTGCCGCCAGGGCCATTTTCAATCTGGCCTGACGGGAACGGCGGACAATCTCGCCGATGACCGTCGTCTTGCCGACGCCGGGACCGCCGGTGATGATGCTGACCGCACCGTGCGCGACCCGTTCGACCGCCAACAGTTGTTCCCGGGAAAACTGCATTCCCAGCCGCGGCGGAACCGCCGCCAGGCGCATTCCGTGGTGGCGTGGCGCACCGAGCAGGCGCATCAACTGCTGCGGCAGCTCTTTTTCGGCATGAAACAACACCGGCGGATAAAGCATCGCCTGCTCTTCGGCGACCAGGCGCTTCTTCACCGCCTGCTCCAAAGCCGCTTCGACCAGCTCCGTTTCCAGCGTCAGCAACTGCGCCGCTTCCCGGCAAAAAAGATCCCGCGGATAACAGCAGTGTCCCGCTGCCGTCAAAGAGTTGAGCGTATAGACGACGCCGGCCAGCCGGCGAATCATCGCCGAGCCTTCGATGCCCAGCTCCCGGGCGATCGCATCCGCCTTGAGAAAGCCGATGCCGTCGACATCGGCGGCCAACTGATACGGATTTTCCCGGACGACCTGCGGCGCTTTGTCGCCGTAACGCTGGAACAGTTTGCGGCAGTAAGCCGCTGAAATCCCCAATCCCTGCAGATAGATGTCCGCTTCGCGGCGGGCTTTCTGGGACAACCAGGCTTCCCGGATGGCGGCAACCTTCTTGCGCCCCAGTTTGGGAACTTCCAGCAGGCGGTTGGAATAATTGTCGAGAATGTCCAGCGTCCGGTCGCCGAAATGTTCGACGATACGCTCCGCCAGCGTTTCACCGACGCCGGGAATGGCGCCGCTGGCCAGATAACGCCGAATGCCGTCGGCCGTCGACGGCAATACCGCCCGGCAGGATTCCATCCGCAACTGCCGGCCGTATTCGGCATGGTTTTCCCAGACGCCTTCGGCCTCGATATGCTGACCGGTGGTGATGCCGTTTCCAAAGCCCCGCACCGTCTGTTCATTCCCCTGCGCGTCGGCGATTCTCAGTACGCAGTAACCATTGTCCGGATTCTCATAAAGGATCCGGACCACCTCTCCGCGCAACGAATCGGTGGAGTGAAACAAAGATTCCTCCATGATGCGCTCCTCTTCATTCAGGCCGGCAGCGGACCGGAACCAGTCAGAACACCATTTATTTACGAAGCCGCATCTGCGGAAACAGCACCACGTCGCGGATCGATTCCGCGCCGGTGATCATCATCACCAGCCGGTCGATGCCGACACCCATGCCGCCGGCCGGCGGCATGCCGTGCTCCAAAGCGGTCAGAAAATCTTCATCGATCTTATCGGACATCCGGTCGCCAGGCTGCCGGGTCCGTTCGAATTGTTCGACAAAACGGCGGCGCTGCTCGATCGGATCGTTGAGCTCCGAATACCCCGGCGCCACTTCGATGCCGTTGATCTCCAGCTCGAAGACATCGACGACGGTCGGATCGTCCTCGCAGGCTTTGGCCAGCGGCACCAGCTCGGCCGGCATGCGCATGACGAAGGTCGGCTGGATCAACGTATTTTCGATCAACTTTTCATACACTTCATTGGTCACTTCGAAATCCGGCATCGCCAGTGAAACGTCGACCCCAAGCTCCCGGCCGCGGGCCACCCGGCCGGCGTGATCCAGTTCGAACCAGTCGGCCCCGGCCCGCTCGGCGACCAGTTCGCGATAGGTGACCCGCCGCCACGGCCGTTCCAGATTCAATATTTTGCCGTTGCCGTGGTCGATCTGCAGGGTGCCGCGCACCTTCATCGCCACCGTGGTAATCAGCTCTTCGATCAAATCCATCATCGTCCGGCAGTCACCGTAGGCCTGATAAACCTCCATCATCGTGAATTCCGGATTGTGCCGGCGCGAAATTCCTTCGTTCCGGAAATTGCGGTTCAATTCGAACACCTTTTCGAACCCGCCGACCAGCAGCCGCTTCAAATACAATTCCGGCGCGATGCGCATGTACATATCGGCATTCAACGCCTCGTAGTGCGTTTTGAACGGATTGGCATTGGCGCCGCCGGCCAACGGCTGCAGCATCGGCGTTTCCACCTCCATGAACCCCTTGTTTTCCATGAATTTGCGAATTTCCCGCAAAATGGCGAAACGCTGCTGAAAAATCAGACGGCTGTCATCATTGGTGATCAAATCCAGATAACGCTGGCGGTAACACTGTTCGACATTGGTCAGGCCGTGGAATTTTTCCGGCAGCGGCCGCAACGACTTGGACAGCAAGGTACATTTCTGCACATGGATGGTCAACTCCCCCATCCTGGTCAGGAACATCCAGCCTTCGATGCCGATGATATCGCCGATATCCAGTTTCTTGAAGGCGGCGAACGCTTCGTCGCCGAGGTCATTGCGGCTGACGAAAAGCTGCATTTTGCCGGAACTGTCTTTGAGGTCGGCAAAAATCGATTTGCCCATCACCCGGCGCGCCATCAGTCGACCGGCGACAGTGACGACCGGCGGCTCTGCCGCTTCCGGGTTGAATGACCGGCGGCAATTTTCGATCAATTCGGTATGGTCAAAACGCTGACCGAACGGCTTTTCGCCAGCGGCGGCCAGCTCTTTGGCGCGGGCGGTCCGCTGGGCGAAAATATCCGCCTCATTGATCAATTCCGGTACATTGGCTTGCTGAGTGTCGTCCATTTTTTGATCTCCTATGATAAACTTCCACTTCAATATCGAGAAAAACTCAATTTTTTACGAGTTTGAATTGAATAAAATCCTCAAATATCCAATTGTTTTTCAATGTTTTATATACGATATCGAGGAATTTGCGCGCCAAGGCGATATTGACGTTCGCACCTCCCCGCTGACTTTTGACCGCTTCATGAAATGCGTTCAGATAAGGTTCGACGACCACCAGCATTTCCGTGTCGGTAATCGAATCGAAGTGATAACTCAATGCTTTCAAAAGCCCTTTCTCCGTGGACAACTCTTCGCGTTTCAACACGATGAAGTGAGCCGCCAACCGATTGTTGACCTTGTTCTTCAAGGCAGTACGCAGTTGAACCAGTTTTTCCCTGGTCTGCGTCAAACTTGAAATTTTCGCCTGCAAATCGTCTTTCACTCTTACCTCCGGCAATATGTCCTTTCCCAGGAACTCCGCCAACAATTCTGCCTCATACTTGCCTAATTTTCTTCTTGGACATGCTGATGACCTTGAATTTCGATAGATTTACCACCACCAGCCGTCCAAATGCGCCTCATATAAAAATTCAATCTGTACCCTGTCCGTTTCCTAACGTCCAATTTCATCGCCATAAATTACACGATGCAAGCAGCAACCGCGAACGTCAACTATTTATCATACCATCTCCATATTTCAAGTGTTATAAAATACCATAATCCATGAAAAAAATCTAAAGGACGGACAAAATAACTTGAAAAAAGTTTTTCACCGGTTAGTTTTCCTGGACAGAAAAAAACGAAAAGGAATGGTTCATATGACGGAAGCGATGCAGGAACCGGTTGAAGATTTGAAATTTGAAGAAGCGATGGACCGCCTGGAGCGGCTGGTCCAGGAGATGGAATCAGGCGCCCTGCCATTGGAAGAGATGATGGCGCGCTTCGAAGAAGGCGCCAAATTAAGCCGGCTCTGCCGGGCCAGGCTGGATGCGCTGCAAAAGCGAATCGAGATACTGACTTCCGACGACGGCCAGGAGGGGCAATGGGCCGTTTTCGAGCCGGATTCCTCCCGCGGAGCGGCGAACGCGCCATTTTAAGCGACCACGGCGAACAATAAAAAAGCAAACTTTCCGGTTTTGACGATACTTTTTTCCGTCCGGCAGATTATATTGAAGGAAAGCACTTCAAGGGAGAGCGGGATGAAATTATGGATTTTCGGTTGCCGGATGGCATTGTTTGCCTTATTGCTGCACTATGGCTGTACGCCGAGCAGTGTCGGTTCCTACAGTTCCCTGAGCAGCGACGGACAGCCGCTGCACAGCGATTTGACCAAGTGCAGCATGGAATACGAAGGACTGGAACGCAATCCGGTTATCGTCATTCCCGGTCTGTTCGGTTCCCGGCTCGGCGATTCGCTCGACGGGACGGAAGTCTGGGGAATGTTCACGTTCGCCCCCCGCAGCAATATGGATGCGCGGCAGTTGCTGAAATTGTATCATCCGATGCGCCTTGGCACGCCGCTGCATGAACTGCGGGACACCATTCATCCCAACGGAATTCTGGACAATGTCAAGGTTTCCATCATGGGCATCAAGTTCCAGCTCGACGCTTACGATATTTTGATCGCTTTGCTCGACCGGGCCGGTTATCCGCCGGAAAGCGGCAGCCGGCAGAACTATTCCTACCGTTATCCGATGCAATTCGTTTTCGCGTACGACTGGCGGCGCGACATCGTCGAAAACGTTCAGGCGCTGCACGAGTTCATCCAGGAGAAACGCACGTTCCTGCAGCAGGAATATGAGCGGATTTACGGAGTGAAAGATTTCGATGTGCAGTTCGATTTGATCGCCCATTCGATGGGCGGCTTGTTGGCCCGTTACTATCTGATGTACGGTGATCAGGCGCTGCCGGACGACGGCTCCCTGCCTCAACTGGATTGGCGCGGCAGCTTATATGTCGACAAGACTATCATCATCGGCACGCCGAACGCCGGCTATCTGGACACCTGTATCGAAATGACTTCCGGCATGCGCATCGCTCCCGGCACGCCGCTGATGCCGGCGGCGGTGGTGGCCTCGTTTCCTTCCTATTACGAAATGATGCCGCCGGTAAGTACCCGCAGTTTGGTCTACGAGGACGATCCGGCCGGTCCGCCGATCGATATTTTTTCTCCCCAGGTCTGGGTGGACAACCGCTGGGGGCTGATGGATCCGAAGCAGGACGAGGTTTTGAAGCTGCTGCTGCCGTATGCGCAAAACCGGCAGGAGCGGGAAACCATCGCCTTGGATCATTTGAGCAAATGCCTGAAGCAGGCGAAATATCTGCAGCAGGCGTTGCGGGTCCCCTCCTCTCCGCCGGAAGATGTTCAACTGATTCTTTTTCTCGGCGATGCGGTGGAAACCAGCCGGCAGGCGGAGGTCAATCGAAAAACCGGCAACATCCGGGTGTCCCGTTATCAGCCGGGAGACGGCAAAGTGTTGACCACCAGTTGTCTGCTGGATGAACGGGTCGGCGGTCAATGGCAGTACTTTCTGCAGACTCCGATCGACTGGCGCAGTGTCTATGTGATGAATGCGGCCCATATGGGACTGGTCAACAGCAGCACTTTCGAAAGCAATCTGATCTATATTTTGCTGTTGTATTCAACACCGGCGCAAAAACGTGAATTGCAGAATCAATAAGCAGTTGTCAGCAAGGAGGCAGTGATATGGATTTTGTCAAGAAATTTATCGTCCGGCCCGGTTCCCGGATCGATCTCGGTCAGATCGATCCGGATTTCACTGGCGATTACCACGACAAAAGCGAAGCGGAGCAGGAGTTGGCGAAGCACATTGAACGCCTGACCGAGCTGCAGTACAAGCTGTATGCTGAAAACCGCCAGTCATTGCTGGTCATCCTGCAGGCGATGGATGCCGGCGGCAAAGACGGTACGATCAACAAGGTTCTGGCGCCGATGAATCCGCAGGGCTGCCGGGTCCAGAATTTCAAAACGCCGACCGCGCTGGAACAGGCGCACGATTTCCTCTGGCGCGTCCATGCCGTTGTGCCGCGGCATGGTGAAATGGTTGTCTTCAACCGTTCTCATTACGAGGATGTCCTGATCGCCAGAGTGCACAACCTGGTGCCGCCGGAAGAGTGGCGGAAACGCTACGCCTTAATCAATCAATTTGAAGAATTGCTGCAGCAAAACCGCACCAGAATCGTCAAATTCTTTCTGCACATCAGTCCGGAAGAGCAGTTGAAGCGCTTTCTGGCCAGACTGAACGATCCGTTGAAACAGTGGAAGATCAGCGAAAGCGATTACCAGGAACGCCGTTACTGGGAGGATTATCAGCGGGCTTTTGAGGCCGTTTTCGAACGATGCAGCACCGAAACGGCCCCCTGGTACATCATTCCGGCCAATCATAAATATTTTCGCAACCTGGCTGTGGCGGCAATCCTTGAGCATACCCTGGAATCGATGCAGTTCGAACTGCCGCCGACCACCGTCGATCTGGACAAAATCCGGACGCTGGCGGAAACGGAACTGGCGAAATATCGCGACGCGACCGGCAAGCGGGATTGAGAACGCAATCAATCATTTGCCGGCAGTGCGGGATTCGACAATTTTCCGGAACAACGTTTCCAACTGGTTGAAATGATTTTCGCGGGTGAACGGTTTGACCGTTTCCATCGCGGCGGCCCCGTACTGCTCCCGCGCCGTTTGCGGCAATTGCAGGAAGGTGGCCAGCCAGCGGGCCATCCGCTCGACATCCTTCGGCTCGTCGATGACAATCCCGTTGCGATTTTCCTGAACCAGTTCCGCCACGCCGTTGCGGCTGCTGCACAACAGCGGCAAACCGCACCCCATCGCCTGCAACGCGAAGCGGTCGTCGCAGCCGCCGCAGTTGCCCGGGTAGAGAAACAGATCCGCAGCGATCAAATAATCACGCAATTCTTCAGCGCTGCTGCCGCCGACCCAGACGATATCGTCACTGACGCCGCAGCGTTCCGCCTGCGCCAGGAACGGCTCCCGCCGGTCGTCGCCGATGACCAGCAGCAACGTCTCCCGCCGCAGCGCGTCCGGCAGCGCGGCCAGCAAATTGACGGCATTGTCCAGCCCGCTCGGAGCGAAACGGGACGCCGCAAACGCGATGATGAATTTCCGGTCAAGCCGGGCCGCGATACGGGAACCGGTTTTTTCGGCCGCGGTCGCCGGATAACAGGCTTCAAAATTCAAGATATTGCGCAGGATGACGACGCGCTCGACCGGGAACTGATAGTTTGCCATCAGGTTCTGCTGCTGATAAGCGGAGTTGACCAGCGCATAACCGAGATGCCCGGGTCGGAACACGTTTTTTTCCAGCCGCGAGATGGACAGGTTGCGGGGCGAAAAACGCCGAAAAATACCCCCGAGCGACCGCAGATACTCCGCATGCAGCGGCAGCGGCACATTGGCGACATCGGCCGGCCAGGTACGGTTCAGCGCATAAACCACATCGACCGGCTCATGCCGGCGCACCGCCTCCAATTCACGCTGAACATGGCGGTGAAAGCCGTTGTTCCTGGCCCAGCCGGTACTGCGCGGAATTTTGATCCACCGGCAGCGATGGCTCTCGTCGGCCAGAAAGCTTTCGGCGAAAATCAGGATCTGATGACCGCGCTGCAGCATTTCGTCGACGAAGAGACCGGAATAATCCCCGCGCTCCCGTTCCGGGTGAAATTTGATTTTCAACAGGGCAATTCTCATCGTTCAATCCTGCGCGACCCGCCAGTTGCGCTGCCTGGCCGCTTCATACAACAGAATCGTCGTCGCCGTCGCGACATTCAAGGAATCGATTTTGCCGAGCATCGGAATCCGGACGGCGATATCCGCTTCCTCCAGCCACAACTGCGTCAATCCGACCTGCTCGGTGCCGACGACGATCGCCACCGGTTGAACCATGTCAACTTCGGTGAAAATCTGCTCCGCATGCGGAGTCGCCGCCAGCGTGGCGATCCGGTTGGCACGCAGCCAGGCCAACGCCTCGGCACTGGCCGCCTCCGCCAGCGGCACCGAAAACAAGGCGCCGGTGCTGGCCCGGATGACGTTCGGATTGTAAATATCGGTGCATTTGTCGCAAATGATCAGGCCGTCAACGCCGGCCGCATCGGCCGAACGCAGAATGCTGCCCAGATTGCCCGGTTTTTCGACCGCTTCCGCCACCAGGTACAGACCATCCGGCCGCACCGGAATATCCGCCAGCGTATGCCGTTTCATCTTCGCCACCGCAATCAGCCCTTCCGGCCGGTCGCGGTAAGCCATTTTGGCCAGCAGGAACGGTGGAACTTCGAACAGCTTCACCCCGGCGGCCGCCAGGGCCTCCAGCAGCGGATATTCATTGCTGCCCAGGAACATTTCCGGAGCGAAAAAACACTCCGTCAACTCCAGACCGTACTCCCTGGCCCGAGTCAGTTCCCGGTAGCCTTCCAGCACCGTCAACTGCTCTTTTTCGCGGTCGCGGCGCTCCCGCAGCCGGCAGACATGTTTGACGGCGGCGTTGCCGGTGCTGGTTATCCGAGTGACATTCATAAAATCTCTTTCCCAAAAAAAATTGCATCCTGCAGCGTATTAAAGATAACACGATTTCGTTGGTTTGCAAAAAAAAACCATATTTTTCCCCCCGGAACGGCGCCGGGAAAATTGGCAAAAAACGTTTGCGGCGGTATTTTATGGTTTCGCAATATTTTTGTTTAGGAAATCATATGGCTGAATGTAAGTTAACCGTTTTAATCGTTCAATACCAAACTCCGGAGCTGACCAAGTTATGCCTGCGTTCGTTGTGGAAGCATACGCCGCCCGAACGCATCCGGGTTATCGTCGTCGACAACAATTCCCATGATGACTCCATCGACTACCTGCGGAGTTTGCGCAACATTACCCTGATCGAGCGGCCCGGTTCGGCCGGGGAAACGCCGGCGGCAATGCATGCCCGGGCACTGGATTTGGGGCTGCAGCAGGTGGATACCCCTTACGTTCTGTCCATTCATACCGATACGATCATCCGTTCCGACCGCTGGCTGGATTATCTGCTCGGCCGCTTGGAAGCGGAGGAACGCATCGCCGGCGTCGGCAGTTGGAAACTGGAAATCCAATCGCCGCTGAAACGGCTGGGCAAACAGTTGGAAACCTGGTTCCGGCGCCCGCCGGAATCGGAACGGGACGGCCGCTACCTGCGCAGCCACTGCGCATTGTATCGAACCGAACTGATCCGGAAATATACCGACGGTTTTTTCGACGGCGATACCGCCGGCCGCTCCCTGCACCGCAAACTGGTGGAACAGGGCTATCGGATGATTTTTCTCGAGCCGGCCGAACTGATGCGCTATCTATGCCATCTGAATCACGCCACGATGGTGCTCAACCCGGCCATCGCCGGCAAGAAAACCGGCACTCCCGCCGCCCGCCGCCGCATCCGCCGGGCTCTGGACGCATTGGATTACCGGGCAATCCTGGCAGACGATTCGCTGGACCGGACAATGAAATGAATTGGAAACGTTAATGATTATTCCATCCAAATGTAAAATTCCGCTGTTGATCTTTTTTTGCGCGCTGTGCGCCTTCACCACCGGCTTATATTCCGCCGAAATCATCCGGATCAACTGCCGTTTCGCGCTGTTCACGGCCGAAATCGGCCAATACGGCCTCGGTTTGTTTCCTACGCTGTACGGCAAACCGTACACCGATTATCCGTCGACGATGGTCTATTTCATGTACCTGGCCAGTTGGGGCGGCCGTTACATCAACATGCTGACCCTGACGCTGCCGACGGCGCTGGCGGCAGCCTATCTGGTGATGATGACTTACCTGATCGGCCGGAAGATCTCCAAACGGCTGGGTTTGTATGCGGTTTGCTTTTTATTTCTGTCCTTTGAATTTTTATCGATCGCCCGGGCACCCAACCTGGATGTCTTTACCGCGGCGGCGACGATCACCGCTTTTTATCTGATGTATTCCGCCGATTTAAGCGGCAGGCCCTGGTGCTGGCGGCTGGTATGGCTGCCGTTCTGTGTCGCGTTCAGCTTCGCGGTGCGCGGTCCGATGGGTGTTTTGATTCCTGCCGCCGTGATCATCGCTTATTATCTGGTAAACCGGCGCTGGATGGCAACGCTCTGGTCGGCAATCGTCTGCGGCCTGACCGCCTTGCTCTGCATGTGGTTTTTCCTGCAACTCTGCGCCTGGCAGGGCGGCCACAATCTGCTGTGGCTGTTTTTCGACGACCAGATTCTCAGCCGTTTCGGCAGCACCAAGCCGTTCTGGTACTTTTTCACCAATGCGGCCGGCTCCTATGCGCTGACCTATCCGCTGGCACTGCTGGTCATCGTCGTCTACGGCAAAAAATTATGCCGGCAGCGGCCGGATGAAGCGAAACCGCATGAGACTTTGCTGCGATTGCTGGCCGGCTGGATTCTCATCGTCCTGCTGGGCATGAGCATTCCCGGGACCAAACATCTGCGGTATGTCGTGCCGGTGATTCCGGCGATGGCGCTGCTGTGCGGTCTGCTGATGCTCAATTTCGATCATTTGAAATTGTTCGACTGGTTGAAAAAATACCTGCTGCGGGCGGCGGAAGTATTGCCGTTCGCCACGCTGCTCGCCGTCGTCATCAACTTCATTGTATTCCGTTACGGTCTGACGCCTGCAGTCCGGATGCCATTTTTCATGCCGATTCTGATTTGCGGCATCCTCTGCCTGCTGGTCATTCTGACCTTTCACAAATCGAAGCCGTCCTACCGGGAAATGGTTCTGCTGGCGGTGGCCGCCTGTACGATGGTGGTCATCCGGGCGATGATCGTCATGCCGGTCGAGAACGCCGGCGAAAGCAGCCGGCAATTCGTCGCCGACGCCGAACAATCCCGGCGGAACGCCCGTCTGCATTACTATTTCCTCGGCCCGGACGGCGACGAATTGAAATACCTGGTCAACCTGCCGGCGGAAAAGCGCTTCATCGGCCGTTACGTCATTCCGCCGGACCCGCGCCAGCAGCCGACCGATCCCGAGGCTCCAGCCAGCCGGGGCGTGCTGAAATTGATCGATTATTTTCCGAATGACCGCCAAACCGTCTTCCTGCCGCGCTATGACATTCAGGATGACATCTACGCCCTGCTGCAATTCCCTGCGGAAGATTGTTTTCTGACCCGTCAGGAACGTTTCGACGCGCTGCCGGCCGACTTGAAGAAACATTTCGAAGTGGTTGCGGCCGGCCAACTGGGCCATCAGGACGGCGTCATTTTCCGGCGGAAAAAAGTGACGGAAACGACGCAATGAAACTGGCGTTCGCTCTGTTCAAATATTTTCCTTACGGCGGCCTGCAACGCGATATGCTGCGGCTGGCGGAAGAGTGCCGCCGGCGCGGCCATGAAATTACCATCTACGCCCGCGAATGGCAGGGGGAAATTCCGGACGGCTTTGCCGTGCGCCTGCTTAAACCGAAAACCCGCAGCAACCATGCCCGGGCGCTGGAATTCGATCGGCAACTGCGCCAGGCGGTCCGCCAGGATCGGCCGGCGTTGCTGATCGGTTTCAACCGTTTGAGTTCGCTCGATGTTTACTTCGCCGCCGACAATTGTCTGCAGGCCTGGGCGCGCCACAACCGCAGTTGGCTCTATCGCCGCTTCCCGCGTTACCAGGCCTACCAGCATCTGGAAGCGGCGTTGTTCGCACCGTCGAGTCCAACGTTGATCTTCAGCCTGACGGCGCGGCAGGAACAGGAATATCAACACTATTACCAGACCGCGCCGGAGCGTTTTTTCCGGCTGCCGCCGGGGATGCCGCCGGACCGCCGCCGGACCGCTGACGCCGAAGCAATCCGAATTGCCAAACGGCAGGAATTGGGCCTGGAGCCGGACCGGCGGCTGATTCTGCAGGTCGGTTCCGGCTTCAAAGCCAAAGGAGTGGCGCGGGCGATCCGGGCCGTCGCCGCCCTGCCCGCCGCTTGGCGGCGGCAGGTTAGCTATCAGGTCGCCGGCCGCGACAATCCGGCCTCCTTGCAGAAACTGGCCCGGCAATTGAACGTTGCCGACCAGGTGAAGTTTCTCGGTCCGCGCGATGACATACCGGCGTTGCTGCAGGCTGCCGACCTGATGCTGCATCCGGCGGTCAATGAAGCGGCGGCTACCGTTTTGATTGAGAGTCTGGCCGCCGGGCTGCCGGTATTGTGCAGCGGCGCGACCGGCTATTCGGAATATATCGAGGCGGCCGGCTCCGGCGTGGTATTGCCGGAGCCGTTCGACCAGACGGAATTGGACCGGCAATTGGCGCGGCTGTTATCCGGCGAAGCATTGGCTTGCTACCGCCGCAAAGCGCTTGACTTCGCCGCCGGCCATGATTTGTGCAACCGGCACCGGGTGGCTGCCGACCGCATTGAACAGCTACTCAAGGAGCGTTATGAAGCTGTTTCTGGATAATTTCTTTACCGAACTCTGGCGCGGGCGGGAGCCGTTTGGCGCAGTGGAACAACTGACCGGCGAAGAATTCCGCAATGTCAAAAGCCGCCGGACCATTCGTTTCGTCATCGACGGGCGCGGTTTCTTCCTGAAATTCCACCGGGGCGTCGGTTGGCGGGAAATCTTTAAAAATCTGTTGCAGGGCAAACGGCCGGTATTGGGCGCCGGCAATGAGTTTGCGGCGCTGAAGTGTCTGAAGGAGTGGCAGATCGAGACGATGACCCCCTGCGCGTTCGGGGAGCGCGGCTGGAATCCGGCGCGGCTGGAATCCTTTTTGATCACGGCGGAATTGACCGACTGCATCAGCCTGGAGGATTTCTGCCGGCCCTGGCCGCAGGAGCCGCCGCCGTTTGCGCTGAAAAAAGCGCTGATCGAATCACTGGCCCGAACCAGTCGGACTTTGCATCGCAACGGCTTGAATCACCGGGATTACTATCTCTGCCATTACCTGCTGGATCGCCAGGCGTCGGCGGCCGGTCGACTGCGCCTCTATTTGATCGACCTGCACCGGGCGCAACTGCGCCGTAAAACGCCTTACCGGTATGTGGTCAAGGATGTTGCCGGCTTATGGTTTTCGGCGATGGATATCGGTTTGACGCGCCGTGACCTGCTGCGTTTCATGCGCCTTTACCGCAACCGGCCGCTGCGCGACATCCTGCAGCAGGATGCCGGTTTCTGGCGGACCGTCGATCGGACGGCACGCAAACTGTATTGCAAGGAATTCCGGCGCCAGCCGGCCGTCGGAGCATTCGATGAGTGAAACGACGGCATGCGACATTCCGCCGGAACAGCCGGCCGGCCGGCTGTTGCTGGAAATCAGTTTCGACGGCAGCGAATACGCCGGCTGGCAGATTCAACCGCATTGCCGGACTGTGCAGGAGGTGTTGCAGAGCATCCTGTCGAAATTGTTCGCCGGCGCGCCGATTCATCTGACGGGCAGCAGCCGGACCGATGCCGGCGTCCATGCGTTGGGGTTCGCCGCCAGTTTCACCTACCCGCACCGGCCGATTATTCCAATGGAAAAGCTGAAGCAGGCTTTGAACCGGCTGCTGCCGGGCGCTATCCGCATCCGGAAGATCACCGCAGTGCCGCTGGAATTTCACGCCCGGTTCGACGCAGTGGGCAAAGCCTACACTTATGTTTTGAACCGCGGGGAAGAAACCCCCTTTTCGGGGAAGTATTCCTGGCACCTGCGGCAGCCGATCGATCTGGCGGCGATTGCCGCCGCCGCCGGCTGTCTGGAAGGAACGCATGATTTTTCCTCTTTCGTCGTGGAGCGCAAGAAAATCGACGACGCGGTGCGGACCATCTATGCGATCGAACTTGCCGAGTTCGGCGATTTCATTTGCCTGACGTTCAAAGGCAACGGTTTTCTCTACAAGATGATCCGTTGTCTGACCGGAACGCTGGAGGCGGTCGGCGCCGGCCGGCTGACGCCGGATGAGGTGCCGCGTATTCTGGCGGCCCGCAACCGGCTGGCCGCCCCGGATACCGCGCCGGCCCACGGGCTGTTTCTGATGAAAGTATTCTACCAACAGCCGGCCCTGCAGGAATTCCGGCTCCGGCAGGTACCGTTTTTCATCGGAGCGGAATGACGGAAAATGCTGCGGCTACGCCAACTGACGGTAGCGAGAAACGATCAGATCTTGCTGCAGGACATCAATCTGGAACTGGCACCCGGCAGCAAGACGCTGATCGTCGGACCATCGGGCAGCGGCAAATCCTCGCTGCTGGCCACCATTGCCGGACTTCTGGAGCCGGCCGCCGGTGAAATTTATGTCGACGGCATCCGGCAGACGGCGGACAATTTGGCCGGGTTACGCCGGCAGGTGGCCATTATCGAACAGGAACCGGTGCTGGCGGCAGCCACCGTCCGGGAAGCGCTGTTGCTGCCATTCCGTTTCAAAGCCAACGCCGGACGGCAACCCGACGGGCAGCGGCTCCGGCAGGTGCTGGAGGAGCTGAATTTATCCGCACAGTTGTTGAATCGCCGCTGTCATGATCTCTCCGGCGGAGAAAAACAACGGCTGGCCATCGCCCGGGTGCTGCTGCTGGACCGGCGTTTGATCCTCGCCGACGAAGTCACTTCCGCCCTGGACGACGCATCCTGCGAGGAGGTGAGCCGTTGTTTGATGCGCCCGGCCTTGACTGTTCTGGCGGTTTCCCATGATGAGCGGCTCTTCGAACTTTTTCCGGCGATTTATCTGGCGGTTGACCGGAAACTGGTGCGAAAGGACAGGCGATGAACGCGACAGTCGATATCGGGCTGGGCGGCCTGCTGGCCGTTTACCTGTTGCTCTTTATCCCGTTGTGGTTCAACTGGCGTTTGAAGCTTGGCCTGAACAAAGAGTTGCTCTGGACGGTCCTGCGGATGAGTGTGCAGTTGCTGCTGGTCGGCTATTACCTGGAATATCTGTTTCGCTGGAACCGGCCCGGGTTGAATCTGCTCTGGCTTCTGGTCATGCTGCTGGTCGCCAACGTAACGACGCTCAAACGCAGCAAACTGCCGGTCCGGCAACTGCTGCTGGGTGAAACGGTCGCCTCCCTCGGCGGGTTCGGTGTCATCCTGCTTTATTTCATGCTGATGATCCTGCAGGTAAAGCCCTGGTATGATGCGGCCTATCTGATTCCGGTCGGCGGCATGATTCTGGGCAATACCATGCGCAGCAACGTGATCGCTCTGGAGCGCTTTTACAACGGACTGCACGGAACGGCAACGGGAATTCACCGCCCTGCTGTTGCTGGGCGCAACTCCGCAGGAAGCGGCCAGGCCGTTTTTTGCCGAAGCTCTGCGGGCGACCCTGCTGCCGCAGTTGACGACGATGGGAACGCTCGGCATCGTTTCATTGCCGGGCATGATGACCGGTCAGATGCTCGGGGGCGTTTCGCCGCTGCTGGCCATCAAATACCAACTGGCAATCATGATCGCCATTTTAGTCGCCATGCAGTTATCGGCTTATTGCAGTTTATGGTTGAGCAGCCGTTCGGCCTTCGATTGCCGCGGCAATCTGAAATTCCATTGAACAATCGTTCAAAGCGTTTTCATCGCTTCGCTGAACGCCGCCAGGCTCTGGCGCTTCAAATAGGGATTGCGCCGCTTTTCCTCTCCCAGTTGCGTCACCGGCAGATGGCCGTAGTTGTGACCGGAATAAACCGGCAGTGAGTCCGGCAGCGGATAGATCACCTGCTGCAGCGAACGGTACAGTTCTTCCGTCTTGCCGTAGCCGCAGCAATCGACGAACAACGTATCGCCGGTAAACAAACCGTCGTCATCGCTCAAACGGTAACAAACACTGTCCGGGCTGTGCCCGGGGGTATAAAGCACTTCGACGAAACCGGTTCCCAGCGGCAGCCGTTCCCGGTCTCCGGCCGCCCGGAAAGGAATCGGCAGCGACGCGGCCGGATGCGCCACCACCGGCGCCGGAAACATCGCCAGGATCGCCGGCCAGTCGCCGAAATGATCCCGATGGCTGTGGGTGAGAAAGATATAACCCGGCTGCAGCGCGACCGGGACCGCCGCAATCGCCCGCCGGATGACGGCAAGCTCACCGGTCGGATCGACCAGCGCCGCCCGCCCCTCCCGCGTATAAAACAGGTAGGAAAAATTGTCGTCAAAGCCGCCGACCTCCAATTGCCGCACGACGAACACGGCTATTTCTCCGCTTTTCGCTTGACCAATTCAATGGCCTGCTGCACAATCACATAGAACGCCGGAATCAGAAAGGTGCCGATGACGACCGCCATAAACATGCCGCCGACCACCGCCGTTCCCAGCGCCTGGCGGCTGTTGGCGCCCGGCCCGGTGGCGACCACCAGCGGCAGGGTGCCGAGGATAAAGGAGATTGCCGTCATCAGAACCGCCCGGAACCGCAATTTCGCCGCAAATGCGGCCGCTTCGAGAATCGGCATGCCCTCCTCATGTTTGACTTTGGCGAATTCGACGATCAGGATGGCGGTTTTACAGGCGATGCCGCAGAGCAGCACCAGGCCGACCTGGGTGTAAATATTGTTGTCGATGTTGCGCAGCATCAGGAAGAGCACGGCGCCGAACAAGGCGATCGGCACCGAAAGAATCACGCCGAACGGGATCATCCAGCTCTCATATTGGGCGACCAGGAAGAGATAAATGAACAACAACGCCAACGCAAAGACGATGCCGATCTGGTCTTCCGCCGCCTTCTCCTGATAGGACATATCGGTCCATTCGTAACGCATGCCGGCCGGCAAAGTCCGCTTGGCCACCGCCTCCATCGCCGCCATCGCCGTTCCGGAACTGACGCCGGGACGCGGCATCCCCTGGACCGTCGCGGAAGAATACATGTTATATCGCGTCAGATACTGCGGCGCATAACGGGTTTTGACCATCACCAGCGTATTCAGCGGCACCATTTCACCGCCGCTGTTGCGGACGTACAGCCGGTTGATATCCGAAGTGACGGCGCGGCTGTCGGCCTGAGACTGAATTTCCACCTTGTAGACCTTGCCGAATTTATTGAAATCGTTGACGTAGGCATATCCCATCAACCCCTGCAGCGCATTGTTGATGCTGTCCAGACTGACTCCCATCTTCAACGCTTTTTCCCGGTCGATTTCCAGATAGACCTGCCGCAGCGCCGCCCGGTAGGTGGTATAGACCTGCGTCAGGGCCGGATCCTGGTTGGCCTCGGCGATCAACTGGTCCAGCGCTTCCATCATCCTGGCCGGATCGGTTCCGGTGGTGTCTTCGACGACGAACGAAAAACCGCCGGTGACGCCGATGCCCGGAATGGTCGGAATGTCGAACGCCTGAATCACCGCTTCCGGAATGGCACTCAACTTCTTCTGCACCCGGCTGACGATGGCGCTTTGATACAAATCCGGCGTCTGCCGTTCGGACCAGTCCTTGAGCACGCCGATCATCATCGCATTGTTCGACGCGTTCGTACCGGTCAAAATACTGAAACCGGGGCTGGCGATGACGTCGGACACGCCCGGTTCCGCCAACAGGATGTCGTTGATCCGTTTGACGACCGCCTCGGTGCGCTCCAGCGAAGCATTGTCCGGCAATTGAACGTTGACGAAAAAGGCTCCCTGATCCTCGCCGGGAATGAAACCGGTCGGCAACTGGTTGAACAGCCGCAAGGTCAGAAAAGTCAGGGCGCAATAGATGACGAACACCAGCAGGGCCGCCCGCAGCAGTTTACCGACTGTCCAGCCGTACGAGGCCGTCAAACGGTCGAAAAAAGCATCGAACCAGCGGAAGGCGAAAAATTTCCGGCGCGGCTGCTTCGACGGCGGTTTGAGCAGAATCGCACTCAATGCCGGACTCAGGGTCAGGGCGTTGATCGCCGAAATCGCCACCGCCACCGAAATGGTGATGCCGAACTGCCGGTACATCTCCCCGGTGATGCCGGACAAAAAACAGACCGGCACGAACATCGCCAGCAATACCGCCGTCGTGGCGATGACCGGACCGGTAACTTCCTCCATCGATTTCAGCGCAGCCGCTTTCGGCGACAATTTTTCCTCCTCCATCAAGCGGCTGACATTTTCGATGACGACGATGGCGTCGTCGACGACGATGCCGATCGCCAGGATCAAACCGAACAAAGTGATCAAATTGATCGAATAGCCGATCGACAGCAGCACGGCAAACGTCCCGATCAGCGACACCGGAATGGCGATGGTCGGCACCAGCGTCATCCGCCAGTTCTGCAGGAAGATGAAGGTGACCAGCACCACCAGGATCACCGCTTCAAACAGCGTCCGCTCCACTTCGCTGATCGACGCGTCGATGAATTTGGTGGTGTCGTATTGAAAGCCGTACTCCAAATCGTCCGGAAACGACTCGGCCAGCTCGGCCAACTTCGCTTTGCACGCCTCGGCAATCGCCAGCCCGTTGGCATCGTTCAACTGGTAAATCGCCAGCAGTGCCGCCGGCGCATCGTTGAGTAGGCCGGAGGAGGTGTAAGTTTCCGCCCCGAGCTCCACTTTGGCGACATCCTTCAGCTTCACCTGGGCGCCGTCATCCAGAGCGCGTATGACGATGTTTTCAAACTCCTCCACCGAAGTCAACCGGCCCTGCGTCTGGATGGAAAAACGGAAAATCTGATCGGCCGGCGTCGGCGCTTCCCCGAGCGCCCCGGAAGAAACCTGCACATTCTGGGCTTTGATGGCGGAAGAGATGTCGTTGACATCCAAGCCCAGACTGGCCATCCGGTCCGGATCGAGCCAGATGCGCATCGCATAATTCAAATTGCCCAGCAGGCCGATATCGCCGACGCCGTTGACCCGGGACAATTCATCCTTGATGTTCAGCAGCGCATAGTTGGTCAGAAACAGCGCGTCATAGGTTCCCTTCGGCGAATACAGCGTCATCACCAACAGCATGTTGCTCGACTTCTCCTTGACGATGACCCCCTGCCGCTGCACCTCCTCCGGCAACTGGCTCAACGCCCAGTTCGCCCGGTTCTGCACATTGACGGTATTGGAGTCGCCGTCCGTGCCGATGCCGAGCGTCACCGTGATGGTGGCCGAACCGGAATCGCTGCTGGTGCTGGACATGTACAACATGCGCTTGACGCCGTTGATCTGCGCTTCCAATGGTTCCACCACCGTCTGCTGCAGCGTCAGCGCATCGGCGCCCGGATAGGTGGCCGAAACCGCCACCTGGGACGGCGTAATGTTGGGATACTGCGTCACCGGCATCACGCCAAGCGCAATCAGGCCGGCCAGGCTGATCAGAATGGCGATGACAAAAGCGAAGCGCGGCCGTTCGATGAAAAATTTACTGATCATTGCCGATCATCCCGGGGTTGCGCCGCCGGCTGGCCGGCGGTCGGAGCCGCCGCTTCCGCCGGCTTTTCCGGAACGGCTTTCGCGTAAGCCGGATCGGGTTTGGCAACCGCTTTCTGGTTGAGCCGCACCTTTTGAATGCCGCTGGTGATGACCTGGTCGCCCAACGCCAGACCATCGTGCACCACGGTCAGCTCGCCGAAACTTTCGCCGATGACGATATTCTTGCGCTTCACGGTCCCGTCGGCATCGACCACCAGGACATAACGGCCGGAAGGATCTTCCTGAATGGCGACTTCCGGCACGGTGATTTCCGCCGCCGGTTCCGTCATTTCCAGCCGGACCTTGACGTAAAGTCCGTCGATCAGGGCATGGTCCGGATTGTCGAACAGGGCCTGCAACTTCAGGGTTCCGGTGGTGGCGTTGACCCGGTTGTCGAAATAAGCCAGCTTGCCGGTCTTCGGATACTCGCTGCCGTCCTGAAAGGAGATGCGGACCTGCAGCAGCCCGTCATCGATCTTGTCTTTGTGCGCCTGCAATTTCAACAGGATGATTTCGCTGATATTGAATTCCACCCGCACCTGATTTTCCGCCCGGACCGTCGCCAGGGTACCGCTTTCCGGACCGACGAAATTGCCGACCGAATACTGGTTGAAGCCGACCCAGCCGTCGAACGGCGCCGAGACGACCGTATAACTCAAATTCAACTTGGCCTGGTCCAATTGCGCTTCCGACGCCATCACCTTGCCGTCCGCCTCCATTTTGGCTGCAGTCGCATTGTCATATTCCCGCTCGGAAACGGCATTCTGTTCATAAAGAGTTTTCTGCCGGTTGTAATCGGTATCGGCATTCTTCTGGTCGGCCTGGGCCTGCAGCAGGTCGGCCTCGGCTTTCTTGACCGCCGCCTCATATTCGTAAGGCTCGATCTTATAGAGGACATCGCCCTTCTTGACCTTGGCGCCTTCCACGAAGCCGCGTTCCAGCAGATAACCGCTGACCCGCGCCACCAAATCGACCGACAAATCGGATTTGACCTGGCCGATCACCGTGACCCCTTCCCGCACTTCGCTGGTGAAGGTCGGACAAACCAGCACTTCCGGCGGCGGAGGCGCCGGAAGTTGGACCGTCTTCTTACAGCCGTTGATTCCCAGCAGCAGACAGCCCGCCGCCAGCAAAATTCCGTTCCATTTCATCACGCTTTCTCCTTGCTCAATATTTACATTCCATGATCAATCATCAGCCAAAGAATACCGCATATCGCCGCACCCGCCAGTAAAGCCGCCAGAATTTTGATCCAGCTCCACGGCCGTTCCCCCTGCACTTCCCCGGTCCGGGCATTGACCGCCAGACGGTACAATTTATCGTGCCAGCGAAACGCACTCAGATAGATCGGCAGCAACAGGTATTTGAAACGGATTTCCCGGTAATCAACGCATAACGAAGTGATTCGCTGCTCATCGCCGCCGATATCCGAACATACCGCGGCACGAATGGCGCCGGCCGTCTTCTCTTTGGCCTGTTCAAACCCCTCATCCAATTCGACCGCATAGACTTCCGCCTTGAAGCCGCGCAAAAAATTGCTGTCATACGGCACCAGGTTGCTGAAATCCCACGGCTCCAGCTCTTCCAGCAGTCCGGCCGGCAATACTCTGCTGCCGGCCACCAGAATATCGTCAAAGCGATTGTCGATACAACCGCCCACCGAATGCCAGCGGGTCCGGCGCTCCTGGCGCTCCCTCGTCACTGTCTTGCCATTTTCCTGCACCGTATAGTGGACAGTGACGTAATAATAATCGCCGCGCATTCCCTGATACCGGCTTCGGGTCCGGCAATCGTAAGTCCAGAACGGCAGATAGATGCCGTCGAACGGCCGTTCCGCCGTCAGGCGCTTGACCGCATCGGGCAGGAACCAACGCCCTTTCAGCCACTTCCGGAAACACCGCCTGGCCGTTTCCTGGTCCAGTTTGAACGGCAGCAAATATCCCGGCGCCAGTTGGCGAATCATCTGCGGCGGTTCGACGATCGGCGAATCGCAATAAGGACAACGGTCGGCAGTGATCAACGGCGGCCAGATCACTTCGGCGCCGCAGTTGGCACAGTGCGCCGCCAACTGTTCGACGCTGCCGTTTTGCCGCTGCAACTCCGCCAAAGTCCGGTTATAATCGCTCTCCTGGATTTCCACCGCCCGGCCGGCGGCGGCAATGTCTTCCCGGCCGGCACAGTGCCGACAATATAAAGAACCGCTTTGCGGATCGAATTCCAGACTGTTGCCGCAATTCGGACACGCCCGCTGCGGGGCCGCGTGGTCGTTCTCCATTCTTTTATCCACATCTCCGCCTGGCAATTGCTCATTTTATGATTCAGTAATATAATTGGCTGAACGACAGTTTTCAATCTTCGTGTCCGGGGTTTTTGCAAACAGCCCGAAGTCGAAAAAATTCTTTTTTTCCAATCCGGCGGTTTGACAACCGTCCCCTCCGCGTGATTAATTATCGTCAGGCAACGATTCCATCGTAACTTAAAAGGAGAAAACGGCATGATTTTCAAATTCCATTCCGGGAAGCGATTGCGGCTCTGGCTGGTTGTCGCCGATCTGCTGTGCGCCATGTTCAGCGCCGTCGCGGCAGAGAACTTTTTTCAGGACGACACCTGCGGCATTCTGAATGCTTCGCATGCGACAATCCAACTCCAGCCGGACGGTTCGGCGGCATTGCTGGTCGATACGCGGCAAAGCGACGGTGAATGGAATGTCTGCTGGCGAACCGCGCCGGGCGTGCTGAAGCCGGAGCGGCACTATGAGGCGACCTTCCGGAGCCGGATTCTCGAAAATCCCGGCGATTCCGGTTTGCTCTTTCTGGTCCGCCCCGAATCGAGCATCGACAATTATTCCGACGTCATCAGTCAATGGCAGAATCGCGGTGAAAAATTGCAGCGGATCCGTTTCAAGACTCCGGCGGAACCGCAGGATTACGCGTTTCAAATTCATACGCATAACCGATTGAAAGCATTGATCAGTTCATTTCAGCTGCGGGAATTGGAATCTCCGGAGCAATCGGTCGCACTGGACCGGCCGTTTTCGTCGGGCGGATCGGCGGCGACCGATGCCGAACCGACCGGCGCGCCGGAATTTACAATCAAACGCCCCGAACCGGCCGCCGGAGCGCCGGTATTGTCGGTTGCCGATTTCGGCGCCTCGCCGGACAATCCGGATAATTTTGCAGCTTTCCAGCAGGCAATCGACGCCTGCGCCGCACAACAGGCGGCGCAATTGACCGTTCCTCCCGGCACTTACCGGTTCCGGACCAATCAAAGCCTGCAATTCCGGCGACTGCATAATTTCCGCTTCGACGGCAACGGGGCTTTGCTGATCTTCCTGAAGGAATCTGCCGCGATGATGGAAATCCAGGGGTGCGAACAGGTGGAATTTGCCAATTTCGCCATCGACTGGGATTGGCAGGTCGATCCATTGGCCAGCTTCGTCGAGGTCGCCGCCATCGACCCGGCGCAGGATTCAGTCGATTTGCGCTTCATCGATTATGAAAAATTTCCGGTTGAAAAAATCAAAATCCGCGACATCGAAGAGATCGATCCGGCAACGATGTCGGTGGGGGTCGAACACAGCGTCAACCGCTGGTTCCAGCAGCCGAATTACCGGTGGCTGAAGCCGAACCTGCTGCGTCTGTCCGGTACCGGTCAAATGACCAGGGACATGGCGGTCGGGCAGCTTTTCCGGATGCGGCATTACGTCTACGACATGGCCGGCATCTGCCTGTCCGACAACCGTCACCTGACCGTGGAAAATGTCACGGTGCATTCGGTTCCCAGCCACGCGTTTGTCATCGGCGGCAAACAGCAATACTGGCAACTGTTGAATACTCACGTCCGCCCGCCGGCCGGCGAACGACGGCCGATCACCTGCACGGCGGACCATTGCCATGTCGCCCAATCCTGCGGCTACTTCAAAATGATCGGCTGTGAATTCATGCTCGGCGGCGACGACTGCCTGAACGTCCACGACATCTCCAGCTTCTGCCAGCGGGCCGACGACCATGAACTGCAAATCGCCCGACCGGGAATGCAGTACTATTATAAAGTCGGCGACGAACTCGAATTGCGCCATGAAGATTATTCGCCGACCGGTTATCGCGGCAAAATCACCGGCATATGGGAAAAGGACGGACAACTCCATCTGACCATGGATGCCGTCCTGCCGGAAATGAAGCAGGAAGGGTTCATCGTCTTCAACTGGGCGTACGATTCGTCGAATATTCTGCTGCGCGACAACTACTTCCACGACAACCGGGCCCGCGGCATCCTGCTGCTGGGCAGAAATATCACCGTCGAAAACAACCGCTTCTTCCACAATCAGATGGGAGCGATTAAAATCGAAACCGGTTATACCTTCGACTCCTGGAGCGAAGGCTACGGCGCCGGCAATATCGTCATCCGCCGCAACCGTTTCGAACAGACCAATCCGCAGGGCACCGTCAACGACGGCATGGAACGGGACATCTTCATCGGCGTTTATTTGAAGAGCGATCCGTCCAGCGAGAAAACCTCCTACCCGATTTTGCACGACATTCTGATCGAAGACAATCAATTCATCGACAGCTACGGCTTACTGGCCTATATTTCGTCGGCGGCCAACGTCACGCTGCGCGGCAACCGGATCCAGCAGTGGACCCCGCGGCAGAGGGCGCAGCCGTACCGCGGTTCGATTTACGCGGTTTATACCGACGGCCTGACGATCGAAGACAATCTCTGGCAACGCAGCAAACTGGCGCCGCCGCCCCGGTTGATCTTCGACCGTCCGAGCGTCCACAATATTACAGTCCGCGGCAACTCGCTGGTCGATTGATCCGGCCGGCCGCCGGCGGCACCCGGCAACGGAAAGCGGGCGGCGGCAATTAATCCGTCGCCGTCGCAACCGCGGCGGCGGGACCGAAATCGATGACCTGCAACTCATCCGGCTGCAAACTGACCGGCCAGCCTTCCTCCTCCTTGTTCCACGGCTTCCCGGAGAGCAATTCGACGGCGGTCGATCCCACCTTCCAGGCCGGATCAATTACAATCCGGCCGGTCGCCGGCTGGTCGGAGCTGTTGTAAATTGTCAGGTAACGGTTGCCGAAACGCTCCAGGCAGATGTCCGGCGCCGCCGTCCGGGCGAGCGTCACCGGCTGCCAGCCGGCCTCGGCGACGGCGATCGCCGCCGGCAGATATTTCCGGAACAGCCAACGGTCCCGGTTGTAAAGCGCCGGCTGGGAAAAATAATGGCCGGTCGAGGCGTCGGCGCTGAAAAAGCCCGGAAACATTCCCAACGCGACCGTCCGCTGGAAATATTTTTCCAATTGCTCCGGCGGCATGGTGGTAAAATCGGTGTTCATGATGAAACAGAACGGCTTTTGCGCACAGATCGCCCGGATCCGCCGCAAATCCGTCATCGCCTGCGGCCTCCAAACACCTTCCGGGAACCAGTTGGCTTCCGTTCCCATCACATCCAGTTGCGGCGCCAGAAACCAGAGGTTGTGCGGCGTGGCGTTGGCCATCATGTAACTGCCGGCCGCATGAATATCCCGGGCGATGGCCCGGATGTATTCCAATGCCACCAGTCCGCGGAAAATACCCGGCCGGAAGGAGGAGCGGTCAAAGGTCAACGGCGTCTCCGCCGCGGCGAAATGATCGCGCCGGAAGGAAAACGGAATGGTGACATACCCTTCCGAAGAGTCGACATATTCGCCGGCCAGCCTGACCGGCGCTTCCGGGCCGTGACAGCGGCGGAAAATAGCGGAATTCCAGCGCAATGAGAAATTGGAAGGCTGCGCCGTCAATTTCGGCATGGAATTGGCGCTCCAGACCACGCCATTGCACCACGGCGTATTTTCCCGGCGGCCGGCCAGGGAACCGGATTCGTCATACATGCCGCTGTTGAGAATCGCCTGCGCTTCCGGATTGCCCTCCTTCGCCTGAAGGGCCAAATACCGCAAAGCATCATCCAGATCCTTCGGCGGCGCGTCCATTTTCATCCACCAGGTCATCGGCTCGGTATAGCGGAAGGTCAGAATGCCGTGTTCCGCGTCCCACGCCGGTTCGTTGTCGCCTTCCTTGAACGCGAAACCGAAGTCTTCCCAGCCCTCGACGCCGCTGATCTTTTCAAATGCCATCCAGTTGCCTTGTTTCGGGACCTGCCGCCGGAACGCCTCCGGAAACAGTTCATAGTAACGCTGCCAGGCGGCGCGCTGCCCCCACTCCGGCTCGAATTCAAATATCACCAAGCCCACCGTCGCCGCCGGCGCTTCCGGCGGCAGCGCCAGATCGAAAGCGATGAAAAGTTCGCCGGTCGCTCCATTCGCGGCAACCCGGCCAAAAGCCGGCAAATCCGGTTGAAAGCCGATCGCCAGTCCGGTCCCCTCGCCGGTCACCGCGGCAAACGGCAGCGTGGTATTCCGGCCGTTGCCGATTTCATAACCGGAAAACTGGTGGTAATCCCGGCTTTTCGCCAGTAACTTCCGGTCATTCTCCTGCAGGCCTTCCCAGTAAGACCACTCCCCGTCCGGCAGCGGCAGCGTATAGTAGAGGGTCACGGCCCGGTCGACGGCCTCCGGATTGCGCAGCGTTGCTGTAATCGCCGTCGCCTTATCGGCCAGCCGGCGCGTCTCCACCTGCAACTCCAAGGCGGCCGCCCGGCCGCTTTGGTCGAAAGCGACGAAGTCGCCATCCGCCGCGACATCCCGCAGCAGGAATCCCGCCGCCTTCCGGCCGGCCACCGTCACCGGCAAGCCATCGAAAACGGCGTTCTCACCGGTCGGTTCACTGGCTTGAAGCGACCGGAACCAGGCCGTGCCGGAATGGTTCCGGAACAGCGCATACACTTCAATGCGATCAATCGGCTGCGCGTAATCCAGCCGCAATTCCCGGCGGTTCCACTCCTGCGTGCCGACCGGAAACGGCGCCGTCTGCGCCCATTGCACCGAACCATCGGTGAAGAAAATATCCCCGTAGAGCGAATAATCCCCGTCCCGGCTGCCGCCGACATTTTCCGCCCGGCTCCAGCCGCTGATCACCACCGGCCGTGCCTCCGACTGGTGCAGCCGGAGTTGTTGATGAGCCCCGCTGACCAACTCGGCCGAGCTTCCGTTGTCACAACGGAAGCTGCCGTCCGGTTCACGGACAAAACCGCGGCCGAAAGCTTCCCAGTTTGCCGTCCGCAACAAATTGAGAGCCGGATTTTCCGCCCCCTCCGGTAAAACCAGCCGGCTTCGACCGACTTCAGCCGCCGTCGCCATCAGCAGGTTGCCGACCAGAAACGCCGTAACGAGCGATTTCATCACATCCCCTTTGCTTTGCTGTTCGTGTTCTTCGGGAAAATTGATATCAATAGATAACTATCTTCAAATATCTAAAGAATATCCCCAAATCTGCAAATGTCAATCCATTTTGGAATAATTTTTCTTCCATTATGCGTCCCGCGGCCGACAAAAACGAAAAAATTCCGGACAAAGTGACTTACCGGGTTGACAAGCGCCGGGTTGTTCAATATACTATTCCCAAATACAGTGAAAATTCATCGAAAGGCGGTTAGCATTATGGGGCTATTGAATATCTTCAAAGGACAGTTCATCGATGTCATCGAGTGGCCGGACGAAAACCCGGCGGTTCTGGTACACCGTTTCGACCGGCACAACAACGAAATCAAAATGGGAGCCAAATTGATTGTCCGCCCCGGCCAGTGTGCGGTATTCGTCAATGAAGGGCAGATCGCCGATCATTTTGGACCGGGCACCTATACCCTGCATACCTCCAACATTCCGATCCTGACCTCTCTATTGAGCCTGCCGTACAATTTCGAATCGCCGTTCAAAGCCGAGGTGTATTTCATCCGGACCACCGAACAACTGGACCGCAAGTGGGGTACCGGGACGCCGGTGATGATGCGTGATGCCGACTTCGGCATGGTGCGGTTGCGGGCGCGCGGCAACTACAGCTATAAAGTCGGGATTTCCAACGAACTGCTGGTGCGTTTTGTCGGCGCGCGGACCGAATTCTCCACCGAGGATATCGAAGGACAGATGCGGACCAGCGTCGTTTCCAGCCTCTCCGACGCGCTGGGGGAATTGCAGATTCCGGCTCTGGATCTGGCGGCACAATACGATGAAATCGGCCAGGCCGCCGCCGTGAAATTGAGCAATGTGTTCCTCCGGCTCGGCTTCGAATTGTTGACTTTTACGGTGGAAAATATCTCACTGCCGGACGAAGTCAATGCGGCGATGGATAAACGCGCCAGCGTCGGAGCGCTCGGCGGGGTCATGAATCAATTTTCCCAGATGCAGGCGGCCGAGGCAATGCGGGAAGCCGCCGCCAATCCCGGCGGCGCCGGCAATATGATGGGAGTGCTGATGGGAGCGCAACTGGGCACGATGGCCGGCGCCGCCGTCAACCACGCCCAGAATGCGGCGGCGATGCCGCCGCCGCTGCCCGGCGCCAAACAATATTTCGTGGCCGTCGCCGGGCAGCAGACCGGTCCGTTGACGCTCGGTCAACTGCAGGCGCAGATCGCCGCCGGCGCCATTCCGGCCGAGGCGCTGGTCTGGACCGGCGGCATGCCGGAGTGGACGCCGGCCGCCAGCGTCGCCGAACTGGCAAACTGGTTCCAAACGCCACCGCCGCTGCCCGGTAAATAAAGGCGTTCAGGAATTCAGAGCGAACAGGGCAATGGCGCCGCACATCAGACCGGCGCCGACGCTTCTTTGGATCCACACCTGCCGCGTCGCCCTGCTTTCCAGGTGACCATATCCCAACCGGGCGACCAGGATACCGAGCAGCAAGGCGATAATGCCCCGGCTCGACTGTACGACATTGCCGAACGTCGCGCCCAGGATCCCCATGCAGACAAAAGTGCCCATCACCCCGGCATACCAGCAGACCGCATAGGGCAAAGCCGGCCGGAAACCGTGCCACGGCGGCAAGTGTTTGCCGATGGCCGGCAGCAGCAGAACCGCCGCCAGCAGGAAGTTCAGCGACACGGTCAGCATTCCGGCCGCCACAAACGACATCCCCAGCGCCCGTTCCCGGTCCAGCAGCAATTTAGCCCCGATATCGGACAGCGCAAAACCGACGATGGCGACCGCCAGCACCCCCAGTCCGCGGCAATCGAAACCACTTTGCCGGGAATAATTGATGATGAAGACCGCCGCGACGGCCAACAGGATGCCCAGCCAGCGTCCCGGATTCAGCGCCTCGCCGATGATCCAGGCGGAAAAAATCGCCACGACGATCATCTTGACGCTGTAAAGCGAAGCCAGGCGGGAACTTTCGACTTTGCGCTGCGCAGCAAAAAAGGTGAATTGTCCGACCAGATAACCGCCGGAACACAACAGCCAGGCCGGATAAAGCTGCCATTGTTTCAGCAACTCGCCCGGCAATAATATCCCCACCCCGAAAAGCGAAAAAATCCCCAGAAACAACTGGGAAACAAACAACAATTGCCGGGGGGAGCCGTACCTGGTCAGATAATGCCTGGCCAGCAAGTAGCAAAAAGCCTGGATTCCGGCGGTCGCCAGTCCCCAGAGAATGCCGATTAGCATGAATTTTTTCTTTCTCTGCCAGTGACGGCATTTACGATACTCCGCTTTCGGCGGTTTGCAACCGGAATCGGCAGTTTTTTCATTTCCGAGCTTGACATCATCCGAATCAAGATTAAATTGAAAGGCGTACCGAATCGCGGGTGTAGCAAAACGGTCATGCTCCAGCTTCCCAAGCTGGCGACGCCGGTTCGACTCCGGTCACCCGCTCCATTCTTTCCGATGATTTTCCGCAATTGATCGATTGAATCTGTCCGGGGCCGATGGTATTTTGACCGGGACGGAGGAGAATATATGAAAATCGGCATCCGAACGAAAATTTTACTGGCAATCCTGTTGCCTTTGCTGGCCACTTTTATCGTCCTGTGGATTCTGTCATTCCGCAGCCTGGTCGGTTTGAACGCCAAAGCATTGGCGCAATGCCAGGCAATCGGCGACAATGCCGTCCGGGACAGCCGGACGGCATTGATCGGCATGGCCCGCACCCATTTGCGCGATTTCGCGACCGACCAAGCCGCCATTACCGATGTCAAATTCAAGCATATCGCCGCCGAAGTGGAAAGCGCCGCGGCACTCAGCCGGGAGTTGATGGCGCGGCCGCATGCCGGCGGCAATGTACTGCTCTATTCGGCCGTAAACACGCCGCCGCTGGACAAGCGGCAATATTCTTCGCTCTATTTCGCGCCGGAAGTCGCGACGGAGACCGTCCAGGCGGCCATGCCGCCGCTGTCGCAACTGCATGAAATGTTCAAATTCATGTTTGCCAACCTCGATTCGGTTGTTCTGGCCTACCTGGGGACGGTCGACGGCGTGGAGCTGCAGTATCCCTGGAGCCATACCCCGCTGGCTTATGATCCGCGCCAGCGGGGCTGGTTTAAAAGCGCCGCCGCCCACCCGGGGGAAACCTGCTGGTCGGCGCCTTACGCCTCCGCCTCGCTGGACAACAAGCTGGTCATCAGTTGCAGCCGGGCCATTCAGGACGCCGACGGCAAATTGTTCGGCGTTCTCGCGCTGGACATCAGCGTGGAAGCGGTAATCCATGACTTCATCAGTACCCAGGAGATGCGCCGGGGCTCGGCATTCCTCCTGAACGACAGCGGTGAAATCATCGCCCAGGAGGGCATGGATTTGCTGGGCCAGGGCTGGAATTTGCAGGTCGACCTGGTCAATCTTCTGCACAGCGAAGAAACGCAGTTGCAGCAGTTGGCCGCAGAGATGATCGCACTGAACAGCGGCTGCCTGCGGCTGCCGCTCGGCGATACGGTCTATTATGTCGGTTATGCGCCGGTGGCCAGTACCGACTGGAGCCTGGCGGTCGTGCTGCCGGAAGCGGATATTCTGAAACAGTCGCACTGCATCGAAGAAACCATCGCCACCGAAAGCAACCGGCTGGAAGAGGAATTCCAGTTGTCCATCCACCATCAACTGTTCATGTACATCCTCAGTTCCGCCGGCATTCTGGCGGTCGCGTTGAGTTGCGGTTACGTCCTGTCCAACCGTTTGACCAGGCCGATGGCGCTGCTGAAACAGGCCACCGATCAGATCGGCAGCGGCGATCTCGACTGTCAAATTACGCTGCACACCGGCGACGAACTGGAAGAGCTGGCCGGAACTCTGAACAGCATGTCGGCCAATTTGAAACAATACATTCAGAATCTTGAAGCGGCAACTTTGCGCGAACAGCGGATCGAAAACGATCTGCGGGTGGCGACCGAAATTCAGCAATCAATGTTGCCGGACGCCGCCAATTCCCTCCCCGGCCACCCGGAAATCGCGCTTTACGCGCTGGTCATTCCGGCCCGGGAAGTCGGCGGCGACCTGTACGATTTCGTTTTGACCGATGACCGGCATTTGTATTGCTGCGTCGGCGATGTCGCCGGCAAAGGAATTCCGGCGGCACTGTTCATGGCGACCGCCCACACGATCCTGCAGGGGCTGGCCCTGCAGCAGTCGCCGCCGGACCAGGTTCTGCTGAAAGCGAATAACGTCTTGGCCAAGAGCAATGCCGCCACGATGTTCCTCACCGTCTTCTGCGGCATCCTGGACTGCGTCTCGGGGGTTTTCACCTTCAGCAACGCCGGCCACAACCCGCCGCTGCTGCTGCATGCCGACCACTCCGCCGAATTCTTCGTGCTGCCGCCGGGCATGCCGTTGGGAACCATGCCGCAGCAGGAAGGCGTTTATCAGCTCGGGACGGTGAAACTGACGCCCGGCGACCGGCTGCTTCTTTACACCGACGGCGTCACCGAGGCGATGAACGCCGACGGCGAACTCTGGGGCGAACAACGTTTGAAAGCGGCGGCGGAAGCGGCGGCAGGTTCCTGCCGGACGCCGCGGGAGCTGATCGAAGCAATCCTTCAGGCCGTCCGGGCGCATGCCGGCAACGCGCCGCAATCCGACGATCTGACCATGCTGCTTCTGCAATACAATGGCCTGCGCTGACCTTGGCTGAGTTAGGTTTGGATGCCTCTGGCAAATAAGGTGTCGTTTAGCAAACGGGGAAGAACATACATGAAGTATTTTGGAAATGGATTAAGCGAACAGCACAAAGAATTAAGTCATATGATCCGCAAGGCAGCAGAGCTAGAACGGTCCAAGGCTCTGTTTTTAGAAATTCATGCGAAACTACATCTTTCCAGCGTATCGAATACAGAAAAAAACGAAGTTGATGATCTATTGTGCGATTTGGATAGGAACGAATATGCTATTATGCCGACAAGCAAAGATGAAACAATAGCGTGGGTTTTATGGCATATCGCCAGACTTGAAGATTTGACAATGAATATATTGGTCGCCCAGAAAGAACAGATATTTAATCAAGAATGGAAAAAGCGGCTAAACGTTGCAATTACAGATACCGGCAATGCCCTCTCTGATGATGAAATCATGGAGTTGAGCAGGGAGATCAATATTGGTGAATTGCTTCATTACAGAAACGCTGTCGGGCAAAGGACAAGAGAAATTATTAGTGCCTTAAACGCAGTTGATATTAAAAGAAAAGTCCGCCTGGCTGATTTAGATATCATACTTTCAGCAGGCGGTGTCACACAGCAAGAAACCTCAAAATGGCTACTGGATTTTTGGGGTAAAAAAGATGTCGCGGGACTTTTGCTTATGCCGCCCACTCGCGATGTAATGCTTCATCTAAATGATTGCTGTAAATGGAAAGAATATATCAGAACAAAAAAGAAGTTTTACAGAAGTGGAATAACGATCCCAGCCACAAATGGAAACAGCCCCGGCATGTGACGGCACCAATCTCACGCCGGGGCGGTCATGCGGAACGATGGAAGCCCGTTTTCGGGGGTCTAGGATAAATCACACAGGCAAAAAAAAACCGGAGTGCGGCAGGCACTCCGGCTTTTCACTGCAGACAACGGCGGAACTCAGTCCATCGAAATCGCTTCGACCGGACATTCGCCGGCGCAAGCGCCGCAATCGATGCATTCACCGGCGTTGACAACGGCGACGCCATCCTGCATGGCAATCGCATTAACCGGACAGGTATTGACACAGGTTTCGCAACCGGTGCAGGTAGCGGAATCAACTTTAGCAGCCATTTTTTATTCCTCTTTAGGGTTTAAATGTGAAAAACGGGATTGCCTAACAACCCCACGTCGTAACTATAATATCTGTTTATTATAAATCAAATTTCAATCCGAGAAATTCCCGGATAAATAAAAACACGCCCGGTCAACGCGGTTATCGATTTGCTTTTTGGCCGAATCATGACTATTTTACCCGATATCTCGGCGAAAACAAACAGGAATTTGGCAAAATGAAATCATTCAGTTGGTTACTGGCTTCATCGGCCGCCATGCTGAGCCTCTGCTTCGGCACCGGCTGCGCGGTCGATCAGTGGGGAAATTATATGCAGAGCGCCTTCGATTCCGACCTGGAAATGCGCAACGGCGTCCTCGTTCAACAGCAGTTGCTCGACGACAACGAATACAACAATCAGTACAAACGTCCCGGCCCGATGAAGGAACTGAAATATGTCACCATTCACAATACCTATAATTTCGGCCCGGCCATCAACGAACGCAATTATTTGAACAACCGTCGCGACAAGGCGTACATTTCGTTTCACTACGCCGTCGATGAAAACGGCGCCATCCAGATCCTCCGCGACGACGAACGCGGCTGGCATGCCGGCGACGGCGACGGTCCCGGCAATGCCAACAGCATCGCCATTGAAATCTGCCGCAGCCGCTGCTATGATGACCGCGACGGCGAATACCGCGGCGCGGAAGCCAATGCCGTCAAGTTGGCTGCCTGGCTGCTCGACCGCTATCAATTGAGTGACGAGGCGCTGAAAATGCATCAGGATTGGAGCGGCAAATTCTGTCCGCACCGCATTCTGGAGGAACAGCGCTGGGATGAATTCAAAGCAAGAGTCAAAGCGGCGCGCCGCCATTGAGGCCATCTCCGGAAAGCGGCTTCAAAAGTAAGATTGCGGTAAAACAATAAAAAAGCAGGCGGCGCCCGGAAATTTCCGGGCGCCGCCTGCTTTTGGAAATCGCCGTTATTTGCGGCGGATCGCCAATTCGTCAGTCAAGCTCAAATACCGGTCATGATCGGTACGCGCCAGGTAAGCCAGCAACTTTTTGCGGCGGCTGACCATGGCCAACAGGCCGCGGCGGGTGCTGTGATCTTTCTTGTTGTTGCGCAAATGCTCGGTCAGTTCGCTGATGCGCTGAGTCAGGATCGCGACCTGTACTTCCGGAGAACCGGTGTCGCCTTCCTGCCGGGCATACTTGGTGACGATTGCCGTCTTGGCAGCTTTGTCCATCTTTCCTATTTCCTTGTAGGTTGCGTGTTCTGCAGCAGGCGCAACTGGACAATCCGTCGCGCAACCACATGAACCGTTGAACCATTACTATATTCTCCGGCCGGAAATTGTCAAGTCACCGGCCGTCAAAGTTGCGCGAATATTTCTTGCGGCGACATCACCGGAGAAAATTTCAGCGCAATAAAATCATTCGGCAGCACCCGGCGGCCGAAATCGCTGTAAAAACGGTTGCGTTCCGCCAGCTCGGGCAATTCATGCTGCGCCCAGTCGCCGGCATACCCTTTTTCCACGGTGGCGAGCAAACTGTGTCCGGCAACCAGCAGCGCGCCTTCAAAGCATCGTTTCCGGCTCGTCTCCGACAACTGCTCCGCCGCTTCCGTCCGTTTTCCAGGCGGCAAATCCAGGACGACCGGTAAACCGCGCCGGGCCGCTTCCTGCAATAAAAGTTCCAGATCGCACCAGTCGACCTCTTCCGGCATCAGGTGCAGCAACGCCGTGCCGTTGTCCCGATGCCAGTCCAGCCAAACGCGGTCCGGGCAGCAGGTCAATCCGACCGCTGCCGGCAAAGCGCCGCAGAGCCGGAAGAAATCGTTGAATTCCTTGATGGACAACTTCTCCTGCAACAACTGCAGGCACAAACGCAATCGCTTCACCGGAATTCCCAGCGCCTGCTGTTCGATCCGTCCGGATTTCCGCCACGAATATGAAACCATCGGACCGGTCCCCTCCACTCCGGCAAGGCAGCCGCTCAAACCGATGGCGGCCCGGATATTCAGATAGACGGCCGCCTCGATAAACTCTTCCGCCCCCTTTGCCTCATCCAGCAGCCCGGTCACCGCCCAGCCGTTCTTCCTGGCCAAATAAGCCAGATGGCTCGGCGAATGCGCCGCCGGTGCTCCGGAGTCCGGCGCAAGACGACAATTCAAAAAACAGTCGCGGCCGGGTTCCGCCGGCATCAGTTTTTTGATATCCAGCAACTCTTTCAATTCCGACAACGCATTGCGACGCACCGCGGCATCGGCGGAAGCCAACTCATTCTCAATTCCCAGGGCTTCACTTTCCGAAATCATAAAAGTACCTTCAATATTTTTTGATTTTTCACTGGCATTCGCCGCTGAATGGAGTTAATATATTCACGGACGGAGCAGAAGACAAATTTCACTCAGTTGTTTTTTGATAACTTTTGGTTGACGGCAAAAAAGGACGGGCGATTTATTTTTTTATTCCGGGTTTGATTTTTGAGGAAATCACTCTATATTGAGAGTAGTAATTATTATCAATTCAGGTGACTTTTATGAACAAAACCGCCCAACGCGAAGCAATTCTAGAGGAGTTGCGCAGTGTCGACACTCATCCGACGGCCGATGAGCTTTACGTCATGCTGCGCCGCCGAATGCCGCAAATCAGTTTGGGGACGGTCTATCGCAATCTGGAACAGCTCTCCCAATTGGGAGTCATCCAGAAGCTGGCGACGACCGGAAAACAGAAACGTTTCGACGGCAATGTGCATTTTCACCATCACATGCGTTGTGAAAAATGCGATGCGGTGGTAGATCTGCATGAAGCGACGTTGCAGCAGGTGGACATGGCGCTGATGGAAGTGCTGCCGAAAGTCGGCTGCAGTGGCTTTTATCTGGAATTTTTCGGCGTCTGCCGCAAATGTCGTCAGGCTGAACTGAAATAAAAAAAGGTGACAGCGACAAAAGGTCGTTTAAACTTAATTTATTAAGGAGTAAGACTATGAACAAGATGTATCAAAGCGCGGATCACGGAGTTCTCGTTGAAGTGGTCGGGCACGGCCCCGGCGGGGAATGTCTGGAATTGAAATGCGGCGACCAGCCGATGAAGGAGATCGTCGCCAATACCGTCGATGCGGCCAAGGAAAAACATGTCCCGGTCGTCGAGGGCGATGAAAAAGGCGTCAAAGTCAAAGTCGGTTCGGTGCCGCACCCGATGACGCCGGAGCATTACATCGAGTGGATCGAAGTGATCAACGGGCCTTACGTCAACCGGAAATATTTGAAGCCGGGCGAACAGCCGGAAGCGGAATTTTATGTGCCGCGTCATGCGCATATCGTAGTGCGGGCATTCTGCAATCTGCACGGATTGTGGCAGGCCTGAGGTAACGATTTAGGAGAATGCGAAGATGAGCGATTACTTGAAAGCGGTGAAAATCACCGAGAAAGTCTATTGGGTCGGTGCGATCGACTGGGACATCCGGAATTTTCACGGCTATGCCACCCAGCGGGGTACTACTTACAACGCCTTTTTGGTGCTGGATGAGAAGGTTACCCTGATCGATACGGTGAAAGCGCCATTTTTCAGTGAATTGATGGCGCGTATCAGCTCCGTCATCGATCCGAAAAAAATCGACTATATCGTTTCCAATCATTCGGAAATGGATCATTCCGGTTCGCTCCCGGCGGCCGTCCAGGCCATTCAGCCGGAAAAAGTCTTCGCTTCTCCGATGGGCGAAAAAGACCTGAAGGGGCATTTTCACGACGCGTTGAATTTGACGGTGGTCAAAACCGGAGACAAAATCAGCCTGGGCAGCAACAACCTAAGCTTTGTCGAAACCAAAATGCTGCACTGGCCGGACAGTATGGTCAGCTACCTGGATGGCGAAAAGATTCTCTTTTCCCAGGATGCTTTCGGCATGCATCTGGCCGGGACGCCGCTTTATGCCGATGAATATCCGTCGTATATCATCGAAACGGAAGCCAAGAAATATTTCGCCAACATTCTGTTGCTGCAGGCGCCCAAAATTCTGGACCTGCTGAACCAGTTGCCGGGGTTGAATCTGGATATCCGCCTGCTGGCTCCGGACCACGGTCCGCTGTGGCGCAGGGATATCGGCCGGATTCTGGAACTGTACCGGCAATACGCGCTGCAGGAGGGCAAACGCAAGGCGGTGGTGATCTTCGACACGATGTGGCATTCGACCGAAAAATTGGCCGCCTCCATTACCGACGGCATCCGCCAGGCCGGAATCGAGGTGGAGCAGATCTGCATGGCCAGCAGCGACCGCAGCGCGGTGATGACCAGGCTGATGGACGCCGGATTGCTCGTCGTCGGCAGCCCGACGATGAACAACAACGTTTTCCCGACCGTCGCCGACGTGCTGACTTACATGCGCGGTCTGAAGCCGCAGAACCTGCTGGGCGGCGCATTCGGCTCGTTCGGCTGGAGCGGCGAAGCCCCCAAACAGATTGCCCAGGAATTGACCAATATGGGCGTTGAACAGCCGTTGGCGCCGCTGACGGTGAAATATGTGCCGACCGGTGAAGACCTGGCGCGGGCATTTGAATTCGGCAATCAATTGGGCGGCCGGTTGGTCGCTCGCAACAACCATTAACCCGGGGAGGATTAAGAAATGCAAAAGTATGTCTGTGATGTGTGCGGTTACGTGTACGATCCGGCCGTCGGCGATCCCGACAATGGCATCAAAGCCGGAACGGCTTTCGCCGACCTGCCGGAAGACTGGGTCTGTCCGGAATGCGGCGCCGGCAAAAGCGATTTTTCGCCGGTCGATTGATCGAACGGGTTCCCGTGCAGCAAAAAACTCCGATGAAAGCGCTTTCATCGGAGTTTTTTATTTTTACCGCAGCACTGGAAGCGCTCAGACGGACGCTTCCAGCATCCGGCTGATCGGCAATCTGGCCCGGGTCAGAATATCCGCCGGCAAATCGACCTGATATTGTTTCTTCTCCAGCGCGGCTAGCACGTCTTCCAACGTCGTCAGTTTCATATCCGGGCAAATCGCCTGTTCGGACAGCGCGACAAAAGTCTTGTCCGGATTTTCCCTGGCCAGGCGATAGATGATCCCCTGCTCCGTCCCGACGATAAACTCCTTCGCTTCGCTCTCCCGGACATAACGCAGCATGCCGCCAGTGGACAGTGCCGCATCGGCCAGCGCCACCACCTCCGGCGCGCATTCCGGATGGACGAACAGTGCGGCATTCGGAAATTCCCGCCGACGCCGCCGGACCATCTCCGGCGTCAACCGCTGATGCACCGGACAGCAGCCCGGCCACAAGATCAGCTTCCGCCGCAATTCGGCGGCAATGTTGGCGCCGAGGTTGCAATCCGGCATGAAAATAATTTCCCGGTCGGCCGGAATCGCCGCGACAATCTTAGCCGCGTTGGCGGAAGTACAGCAAATATCCACCTCTGCCTTGACTTCAGCCGTACTGTTGACATAACATACCACCACAGCATCCGGATGCCGCCTTTTCAGCGCCCGCACCTGTTCCGCCGTGGCCATGTCGGCCATCGGGCAGCCGGCTTGCGGAACCGGATGAAGGACCATTTTTTCCGGCGATAGAATTTTCGCCGTCTCCGCCATGAATTTGACCCCGCAAAAGACGATCACCCCGGCCGTAACCCCGGCCGCTTTGATCGACAATTCCAGAGAATCACCGACGAAATCGGCAATTTCCTGCACTTCCCCCAAAACATAATTGTGGGCCAGAATTACCGCATTGCATTCCTTCCGCAAGCGGTTGATCTTATCGACAAGCTGTGTGCGCTCCATCATTTTCTGTCAAACCTTCGAATATTGTCAAAAGAATTTCGCGAATGATAAAATACCGCCATTCCAGTTATTTTTCAATCAATCAACCTATTCAATTGCCGGAACGCCCCAGCGCATCCAGCGCGTCCCCGATCTGCAGCAACTCGCTGCGGAAACGGAAATATTCGCCCGGTCGGTTGCGGCGATGCCACAAATCACTCAAATCCCGTTCGTATCTGCGCAATTCATCCGCCGTCCGCCACGGCGGTTGGGCCGCCGGCTCCTGCAGCGCCAATATAATTTTATGCATCAGCAACTGTCCTTGAAATCCCACCAGCAACTCCGCTTTTTCCAGCGGGTCCAACGGCGCGGCGGCGGATAACGCCGCAGTCAATTTGACCAGCAATTTTTCCAGTTCGGCGATTGCGGCCGGTAATTTTCCCGCCGTCGCCTTTCGAACGTCACCGGCGAACGCCGAATCCATGCCGAGCGACGGATCGAACAGCACCTGGACATGCCACCACGAACAGAGTGCGATATTGAAAAATTCCCGCCACAGCGCACAGAAACCGCCGGACGGCAATCCCAGTTCCAAAACTTCAAAATCACGGTCGAATGCGGCAAAGTCCAGCGCCGCTTCCGGATTCCAACCGGCAGCGGCGCCATGTGCGAGGCCATGGAACGAGGTGCCGAGCGGATTGATATGTCCATGATCGCCCCAATCGGTATTCAACAGCCCGATGGCGCCGAATTTCTTTCCTTTGACCGCCGAGGAGGTGATATTGGCCGACGCCACGACGATATTGGCGACGCACTGGTTCCAGCCGCTGACGCCCGGACAAACATAGAACGGCACTTCGGCCGCCTGAAAACGGCCGGTATCGTTGCGCCGGGACTCCATGCTGTAATCCCAATCCAGCGCAATGGTTCCCGGCGGCAACGCTTTGATCAATTCCGGCGTCTCCAGAATGACATCGCCCCAGAACATCGCCGTCTTGCCATATCCGCCGACAATATCGATCACCTTCCTGAGAAAATCCAGATAAAGCTTCCCGGCGCCGCCGGCCGCTTCAGCCGCCGCCCGGTTACGTCCTTTGCCGAGGTCGAAGGTTTCATCGCAGCAGATATTGAAATAACGCGAACTGAACAGCGGGATGAATTCGGCCAGCATTTTCCGGACCAGCTCCAACGACTCCGGATTCAGGCAGTCCAGCGTGTAGTGCGCCATGCGGTCGTGATAGGAAAATGGCAATTCCGAAGCGTTGACCGGCAATTCGTTCAAATGCTCCTTGCGCTTGCTGCGCAGCACCATGTAAAAGTGCCCGAATGTGCTCAAAGACGGCACCAGTTCGACCTGGCGCAGCCGGCAATGGCGGTCCAACTGCAAAATTTCTTCCGCCGTCAGCGGATCACAACCGGCCCAGATATCGGAATGTCCGGCGAAGGCAAAAGTATGTTCGATATAAAGCTGAAGCTGATTGATTTTGTAATAGGCAAGTTTGTCGACCAGCGCCATCAGCGTCGCCAAAGTCGGCACTTTGCTGCGGGTACAGTCGTGATAAAAACCGCGATTCGGAAAACAGGGTTCATCGTCGATGGCGGTCAACGGCAGCAACGCCCCCTCGCCGCGGATCAACTGACGCAGCGTCTGCATCCCGTAAAAACAACCCCGTTCCGTCTTCGACCGGATGACGACCGCCTGCTCCTGAACCTCCAGCGTATAATGTTCCAATCCGGTCATCGCCGGGTCGTAGACGATCTCGACGGCACCGCCCGGCACCGGACAATCGGCCGGCACAATCCGGGGCCGGCTGCCGACGGCCGCCGCCATCTCATCGGCCAGGCTGCCGGCCAGCATCAACAGCGACTCCGACAGCGGCACCGGCAATTTAATCGTTTCCAATTTGCCGACGAACAACCTTCCGGGACGGGTCGCCTGCCTGGCGACCGCAGGGATCAAATGCATCTTTCGCTCTCCTGAAAATCTGAAAAAATACTCCAACGACTCGGCGGCCTCAAGCCAGCTCTTCCAACAGCGGCCGCCACTCCTCCGGCAGCGCCGGATTGCGCAGCAGCAAGCCGAGCATGCCGGCGGTCTCCGTCGACGGCAGATCGCCGCAATCCTGCCATAAACCAACTTTGCGCACTTCGATCAGTTGATCCAGCGTGACGACGCCGGCCGAATTCAAATCGACATAATAAGAACGGCCGCCGAGTACCGGAATCCGTTCGGTATTCAGCGGCCAACCGCCCGCCACCGCTTCCCGGGACAACCGGAACAGCAGAGACTCTTCTTTCAACGGATTGTGATTGATCAATACGACAAAAAGCTCTTTCTCCGGCAAACGGTAAAGCGTGCCCTGGCGGAAAACCAGTTTGGTCCAGTTCTCCGCCCGATCGGCTTGTTTCATTCCATCACTCCCATCGCCCGCAAATCCCGTTCCAGCTTTTCGGCGGAAAAGACCTGGCCGGGGCGCCATTGACCATTGTATTCCAACGTCGGCACCACCCAGTCTTCGCCGCCATTCACTTCGACAACCTTGGAGATCACCGATGCGGGCTCTTCCTCCATTTCGTGATACTTGTACGGAATTTTATGCGTTTTCAAGAATTCGACCGTCCGGCTGCAATGCGGACACCACTTCGCGGCATACACGTTCAACATTTTCCACCTCCTTGTTTTCAGCGCTCCAAAAACAACCGACCTACTCCTGCTTCGTCTACAGTTTAACACGTTTTCAATAAATTGCAAGAGACAAACCGATTCCGGTTGCAATTATCCGAAAAAGACGTATAGTTATCATACAGAGGTTAATGAAAAAACAGGAGGATTGCGATGAAGTTTTCCAACATAAAGATTGCATTTTTCGACACCAAACCTTATGACCGGCGTTTCTTCGAACAGGAGAACGAGTCGTTCGGTTTCGATATCCATTTCTTCGAACCGCGCCTGAATCCGGATTCGGTCAGCATGGCGCACGATTATCCGGTCGTCTGCGCTTTCGTCAATGACAACCTGGGGGCGGCAACGCTGGAACAGCTTGCCAAACAAAAAACCAAATTGATCGCCATGCGCTGCGCCGGCTTCAACAACGTCGATCTGGCGGCAGCCCACCGGCACGATATCACCGTCACCCGGGTTCCGGCCTACTCGCCGCGGGCGGTGGCGGAATACACGCTCGGCGTGCTGCTGACGCTGAACCGTTCGCTGCATCGCGCTTACAACCGGGTGCGCGACAACAACTTCTCGATCAACGGCTTTCTCGGCTTCGATATCTTCGACAAAACCATCGGCGTCATCGGCACCGGTAAAATCGGCCTGACTTTCATTCAGATTCTGCAGGGGCTCGGGGTCCACATTCTGGCCAGCGACCCCTATCCGAACCAGGCCGCCGCTGCCGAACTGCATTACGATTACGTCAGCCTTGATGAACTTTACGCCAGAAGCGACGTCATCAGCCTGCATTGTCCGTTGACGCCGGACAATCAGCACATGATCAACCGGCGCAGCATCGCCAAGATGAAAACCGGCGTTTACATCATCAATACCAGCCGCGGCAAACTGATCGACACGGCGGCACTGATCGTCGGTCTGAAAAAGCACAAAATCGGCGGTGCCGCGTTGGACGTCTATGAGGAGGAAGGAGATTATTTTTACGAAGACCTTTCCGCCTCGGCCATCGCCGACGACATTCTGGCCAGACTGCTGACCTTCCCGAACGTGCTGGTCACTTCCCATCAGGCCTTTTTCACCCGGGAAGCGTTGACGAACATCGGACGAATCACGCTGCAGAATATCGCCGATTTCCTGGAAGGCAAATTGACGATCAAATTATGACGGCCCGGCTTCCGCCGGAGCGGATGGCTCGCTCCGGCGGGAAATTCAATTCTCGGCCTCGGTCAACACATGGAATTCATTGCTCTGGCGGTCGAAGCCGAAAAGCCGGCCGGTCGCGATATGGAAATACCAGGCGTGCAGCTTCAACCGGCCGCGTTCCACTTTTTCCCTGACCCAGGGAAAAGAGAGCAAATTTTCCAGCATCAGCACCAGCGACGCTTCTTCGCAAGCCCGGTGCCGGGTCGTGTCCGAGGAAGTCTGCAACTGCCGGCAGACCGCCTGCTTGGCCGGTTCGGCCAGATCGAGCCAGGCTTCCAGAAATTCCCCGGCCGGCCGGTCGGCGGTCCGTTCCATCAGGGCATGAATGCCGCCGCAGTCGGAATGGCCGAGAATGATGACATGTTCCACCTTCAGACAATTTACCGCATATTCGATGGCGGCGCTGACCCCGTGATGCCGGCTGTCCGGTTCATACGGCGGAACCAGGTTGGCAATGTTGCGGATGACGAAAATATCGCCGGGATCGCAGGCGGTCAGCAGCGCCGGGTCCACCCGCGAATCGGAACAGGCGATCACCAGGGCTTTCGGCCGCTGTCCGTGTTTGAGTTGTTCAAATAATTCGGAGTCTCCGGCAAAATAATTCTCCCGAAAACTCCGGAATCCGTGCAGCAGCTTTTTAATCGCCTCTTCCATCGCTCACGATCCTCGGACTTGGATTGATTTTACGTTTCACATCGCGTTGGAATATACCGTAGCTTCCGTCTTTTTACAATTCCCGTTGCCAATATCTTCCCGGTAAATTCGGCAGACGGCTTGGCGTCGGCTACCTGCCGTGCTACAGTAAGCGGCGGCGACTTTACAGAAGGGATTCCAAACCGATGTTAAAAGAAAAAGCGGAACAATTGTTCACCGAGACACCCAAGCGCGGCAACTGCGCGCAGTGCGTAGCCCTGGCGGCCGGCGACGAAACCCTCGCCGGAGAATTGAACGGTTGCGGCGGCGGAAAAGCGCCGGAGGGGCTTTGCGGCGCGTTGTACGCCGCCATGCTGTTGGCGCCGGCGGAAAAACGCCAGGCAATCCATGACGAGTTTCAAAGGCGGGCCGGCGCAGTATGCTGCCGGGAATTGAAACAGGCACGGCATTATCCATGCGCAGCCTGTGTCGCGCTGGCGGCGGAACTGTTTGAGAATCAAACCCAAAAAAAGTAAAATGAAATTTTCACAAAACAATCATCGAACCAGAAAAGGCACCTTGCGATTTCGTTTTCCCCGGTTATTTTAAGCCGGCAAATCGGCGGAGTGCCGTATAACGGTCTGGTCCGAAAAACAAAATAATGGATGCCTAACAAAAGGATGCCCGTGCCGCCACTGTTTACCGTGGGTGTGTCGGTATGCAATATCGCTGCTTATTTACCGCAAGCGGCCCATTCTCTATTGCATCAGACCTATCGAAATTTTGAAGCAATTGTAGTCATCGAAACCAGCACCGACGGCTCGGAAAGAATCTGCCGGGAGCTGTTTGCCGGCGATGAACGTTTCCGGCTGTTCGAACGTCCCCGTTCCGGTTCGGTTGCGTCCGGCAGGAATTTTGCGTTGCGCCATGCCCGGGGCATGTATATGGTCTGGCTGGACGGCGATGACAGGCTGAACGAGGATGCATTGCAAACCTTTGCTCAATTGATCGAGCAGTATCAGATGCCGGATATCGTCTGTGGCGGAACCGCGTTCATTGAAGGATCTGACGATTGTCAACAGCAGACCAAACAACATTTTGAACTGTTGCCGCCGGACCGCATCATCGACGGCTCAACGGCTTTGCAGACGATGTTGGCAACGGGATACCTGATGGTGTGGCTGCGCATTTACCGCCGTCAATTCCTGCTGGATCACGAGTTGTTCCAAATCGACCGCCGCCTGCATGAGGATGATGAATGGACCCCGCGCGTAATGTTTTATGCCAAGCGGGTCCTCTCCCATTATTTTATCCATTATTTTTATCGCCGCCGGCCCGATCCCCTTATGACGAAAAAAGATTTGCGCACTTTGGCCCATCATATCGACAACGTCATATCGTTCCTGGATTTCTGGCGGGATCACGACATTCCGGAATGCGTCCGCCACCCCCTGGTTTCGTTTTATGCCGATTACCTGTTGCGGTACTGGACAGACCCCAAAATGGAAAACTTCTCCATTGCCGAACGTTTCGCCGAATATCGCCGGCTGGCAGCCGATCGGGAACGAATGACATTATTCCGGACCGTTGTTCCCTTCGCCGGTTCCAGCAAGCGCCTGGCGCTGCGTTTTCTGCCGCCGGTTTGCACGCCCAGGGGAAATATGCGGAATTGTCCAGAATATTGCTGAATTCCATGCGCTGGAACAGTTTCCTGGCAACCGGCATGTCACTGGCCCTGATATGCATGAGCGGAGAATTGCTGGAGTTTCTTTTTAAAATCGAAGACCCGCTCATCACCTGGGGATGCCGGATCATTGCCATGGAACTCTACATCATTCTGGTGTTCCGGAGTATTCCGGACAAATTTCTGGTTATGGCCGATTACCATAAATTCATTTCCTGGATCGTCATCGCGGAAGCCGGCGTGAATGTCATCTGCTGCCTGCTTCTGCTGCCGTATTTTTCTTTCATCGCCGTAACGCTGATTGCCTTGGGAATCAAAGCCGTAAGCACTTTTGCGCTGATCCTGCCTCTGCTGCTTCGATACATGAAGATGAAATATTATGTCCTGGTCTGGAAAATTGCGTTGCTGCAGCTCGCCGCGGCCATTCCGATGTGCCTTACACTGATCGGACTGAAAAAAGTGATTTCTCCGGGGGATGCGTTATTTCTGTACCTTCTGGCCGCCTCTTCGGCCGGGGCCGCTGTTTATTTGCTGTTCAGCTACATTCTGACCATTCAGAAAGACGAAAAGCGATTGGTTCGAAATAAAATCATGGCGCTGGGCAGCGAAATCCGGCAGAAATTATGCCGCCATTGATCCGGCGGCGACCTTGAGGCGCCGCGGCCGGATGCGCCACTGGAAATTTCACATTGTGTGAAGAAGAGTAATAAAAGCAAACATTGTGTGAAATTTATTCGAAAAAACGCATTTTTTCTCCCAAAACAGTTGCATATTTTTTTAAAATATGTCATACTATACTCGGGCAATCACAATAGACCGACTGGAAGCCGTTTCAACCAAGGAGATGAATCGATGCAATTCTTCAAAGATTTCGGACAGCTCCTGTCCGGCGCTCACAGCTTTTATCTGTTCCTGGCCGTGGTCGGGACGGCGATTTTCGCGATCCAGTTCATTATGAGCCTGGTCGGCCTGCACGGCGGCGACGATCTTTCGCTGGATGCGCCGGACAGCGTCGATATCAATCCGGATGCCGCAACGGCAGGCGACCTGGCCAATTTGAATTTCTTCTCGATGAAAAGCATTGTCGCGTTTATCACGTTTTTCGGCTGGGGCGGCGTCTTCTGGGGAGACAAAGGCTGGAGCGGTCTGCTGCTGGCATTCATCTGCGGCTCGCTGATGCTGGTGTTGACCTCGCTGGTCATCTACTTGATGCTGAAGCTGCAGCAGTCCGGCAACATCGACAACCGGCAATTCCTCGGCTGCAACGGCATCGTCTACCTGACGATTCCGGGCGGTTCGGAATCCGGCAAAGTGACGGTGGCGCTGCCGAATTGCACCCGCCAGATCAAAGCGCTGGCCGACGAACTGTTGCCGACCGGCACGCCGGTGAAGATTCAGGAAATCATCGGCGGCGACTGTTTCCGGGTCAGCCGGCTGGAAGAGCCGCCGGCTGATTCCGGCTCCCCCTCGTAATATAAAAAAACAGTTGCTATGGTAAAAAGGAATGAGGTAGCGGTTATGAAATGAAAGAGGCTGATTCTCAAAGATGTGATACTGTAAAATAAGACATCGGCTCTGACGGACAGAGTCATGCAGACAGTTAAAACATCACAAAAGGAGACATCAGCCATGAGAAAATGTAGCACGGTATCGTTCGAAGGTCAAGTGATATTTGTCGGAATTGATGTGCACAAGGAAAGTTGGGTGGTGAATTTGCGGCATTGCCACCGTGAACTGGACAAGTTCAGCATGAATCCGAGCCCTGAGATGTTGGCGAAGTATCTGAAGATGAACTATCCGGGCGCCGAGTACCGGAGCGTTTACGAGGCAGGATTCAGCGGATTCTGGGCGCACCGGCGATTGTGTGAGCTCGGGATTGAGAATATCGTAATCAACCCGGCGGACGTGCCGACCAGCGGCAAGGAGCGCGACCGCAAGAACGATGCGGTGGACAGCCGAAAATTGGCGCGGGAACTGGAGAACCGGACATTGGAAGGGATCTATATTCCGCCTGAAGATAATTTGGAATTGAGAAACCTGGTCAGACGTGAAACGAAACTGACCGGCAATATAACCAGGGTCAAAAACCGGATCAAAGGACACCTGAATTTTATGGGGTTGAAGTTTGGAAGTTGGTCTGGAAGTTCTTTGAAAATGATGTATGCGGACGCGGCAAAGCGTTACGATTATGCCTTGCAGAGCATGTTGCGGGAACTGCGTTTTCTCAGAGAAGAGAAACTGCATGTGATCCGCGATGAACGGCGGTGTCTGAAGCGTTTGAAGCGCGACAAAGTACAGAAGCATCTACAGAGTATACCTGGCGTCGGGTTTCATACGGCGGTGATGCTGCAGGCCGAATTGTGGGACTTGCTGCGCTTTGAAGACAAGGATTCGCTGAGCTCGTATGTGGGATTCGCACCGAGGTTGGTCGGCAGCGGCGAACACGAGGCCGTCAAATCCGCCGGGAATCGCAAGAAAAAGCAACTGCATGCCATCCTGATCCAGTCGGCGTGGAGGTCGGTGTCGTACAATCTGGAGATTCGGGCCAGATATGGAGCCTTGCTTCATAAGGGGGCCAGTCCACAACGGGCTATTTCGATCATCGGCAAGAAATTGCTCTATGCGCTTCGGGCCGTGTGGCTCCAGGAACGTGATTACATGGTATCCGCAAGTGAATAAGATTTAAGTAGTTTCGGAGATTCTGTTTGCTGTGACTGTGAAATTCGGTTCTTTTTAGCACGTCGTTCGTTTGCTCCTTGATCCGAGGGGATCATGTAAAACAGTTTGCGAGTGCTATTTCAGAGTGGAACAGCAAAATGCGAAACCTTGAATTCATTCAAGAGTTGTCGTCAATAATAGTGTCCGATTTTTGCCCGAACCGCAACCAGAAGATAATCTTTAATTGGAAGACTGTAAAAATATTTACAGATGGAAGTCCTCTGCCCTTTGAGGCGGAGTTTCGCAAATAACAACAAATAACAGGAAAAATACAAACAAAGAAAGAGTCAGTCTCTTGACTTTTTCATAATAGGAGCAAGACCATGTACTGTGTCATCATCATCGGAACAGTCATCGTCGCCCTGTTCCTGCTGTTGCCGTTTTCTTCCGGAAAATAAAATACAATTGCCGAATTAACCCCAATCAGAAAGGAGATGGGAAGTTATGCCCTGGGTGATTATCATCGGAATATTGGCCGCGTTGCTGTTTTTGATGCTGCTGCTCTCATGGGTGCACTGGTACCGCAAATGTCCGTCCGACCGGATTATGATCATTTACGGAAAAACCGGCGGGCACCAGGCCGCCAAATGCATCCACGGCGGGGCCAAATTCGTTTGGCCGGTCATTCAAGACTACGGTTACATTTCGCTGCGGCCATTGCAGATTGAAGTCAATCTGGACAATGCCTTGTGCAAACAGAACATCCGCATCAACGTCCCGTCGGTGTTCACCGTCGGCGTCAGTACCCAGCCGGATATCATGGGCAACGCCGCCGAACGCCTGTTCGGACAAAGTCCCGAAGCGATCGCCAATCTGGCCAAAGATATCATCTTCGGACAGCTGCGCCTGGTGATCGCGTCGATGATGATCGAGGAGATCAATGCCGACCGGGAAACTTTCCTGCGCGCCGTCGAAGCCAACGTCGCCGAAGAATTGAAGAAGATCGGCCTGGAACTGCTGAACGTCAACATCACCGACATCACCGACGAGTCCGGTTACATTCAGGCGATCGGCAAACGGGCGGCGGCCGAAGCGATCAACAAGGCCAAGATCGACGTCGCCGAGGAGACCCGCAAGGGAAGCATCGGGGAAGCCGAAGCCCGCAAAGCCGAACGCGTCGCCGTCGCCCAGGCGGAAGCGGAAGCCACCTCCGGGGAAGCGGATGCCGATCGCGGCCGGCGTATCGCCGTCAAGCAGGCCGATTCGGCAGCGACGCAGGGGGAAAATATCGCCGCCATCGAAATCGCCAAATCCAACGCGGCCCGCAGTGAACAGGAAGCCGAAGCGTACCGGCGGGCGGAAGCGGCCCGGCAAATCGCCGTGCAGCAGATTGAAAAAGCCAAATTCATCGCCGAAGCCGAAGCGCAGATTTCCCGCGCTCAGATGGAAACCGAACGGCAGCGCGCCGAAGTGATCGTCCCGGCCGAAATCAACAAGCAGAAAATCGAAATTGCCGCCGAAGCCGAGGCGGAAAAATTGCGCCGGGAAGCCCGCGGCCAGGCCGACGCCATCTACGCCAAACTGGAAGCGGAAGCCCGCGGCAACTTTGAAATTCTCAAAGCCAAAGGCGAAGGCTACCATTCAATCATCGACGCCTGCAACCAGAATGCCGACGCGGCCGCCAAGATGCTGCTGATTGAAAAATTGCAGGATATCGTTTCGCTGCAGACCGAAGCGATCAAGAATATCAAGATCGACAAGGTCACGGTCTGGGATTCCGGCAAGGCTTCCGCCGACGGCAAGACTTCCACCGCCAATTTCCTGAGCGGCATGATGCAGAGTCTGCCGCCACTGCACGAAGTGGCCAGCATGGCCGGCATCGATTTGCCGAACTATCTGGGCAGCGTGCAGCCGCCGTCAACCCAAGCGGCGGAAAACACCGAAAGTTAATGCCGGCATCAGACAAACCGCCGCCGTTCCGCCAATTCAGACCGACGGAACGGCGGCGGCGCTTTTTCGTGACATATCCCATTGCGACCGGCTCCCGCCGACCCGAGTAACTCCCGGCACCGGCAGCCGGCTTGTTCCCGGGTCACATTCCGCCAACGTCCGAATGACGAAACTGTCCACGTTCGTATAGCCGCCGTCGCAATCGCGGCGCCCCCGGAAAGCGGCATTAAAACACAGCCGATGAAAATAACGGCCATTCCGACAAACACCAGAGACGTCAACCGTTTGCCGAAGCCCGAAAACTCCGGTGACGATCACCGTCAGCGGAACCGGCAGCGCACGCCATCGGATAGGCCTGTGAAATGTTCGCATAACGGCAGGTGCAGGAAACCGACATCCTCGATCCTCCCAAACAGACTGCCGTCGAGGAAGGCCATTTTCGCCTTTCACGAAGATGGCGAAATTGAAAATTCAAGCATGTCCAATGCCGCGAAACTGCCGATTAACGCAGGAAAGTCATCAGGAAAATGCCCGCGGCTATCAGGATGATGCCCAGAAGCGGAACCATTCCGATTGGCGCCCGGTAAACCAGGGTCAGTGCCAGTTGGATTGCCAGAAAGCTGCCGCCGGTGCAAACGGCGGCGGCCAGATTCGGATGCAGCATCTTATAGATCTGGATCAGCATCAGGATGCTGGTCACCCCGCACAGGTTGCCGATGCCGAAACCGTACCAATACCATTGCGGCGCCGCGCTGGCCCACTTAAACAACAAGGCGGCAATGATCTGGAGCAAAAAGAATCCGGCAATATTGAGTGCTAAAACCATAAAAATTCGTTCCCCACGGTTGTGAAAAGGTTATGAACACCGTTATATTATACCGGAAAAATCATAAAAATGGAATGGCTGAAATTCTCAAAAAGATGAATGAATTTACTGCTCCGCTCTACTGCAAGCCGGTAGACGCCGATTCCGGAAAGCGGGAGTGGCCCATGCAGCCGACGTTTCAATTTATCGTCGGCAACTACACGGATGTCCCGGCCGGCGATTCGACCAGTTGGCGGATGATGCCGTTTGCACTCTGCACCATCCCGCTTGCCCCGGCCGGCGGCCGGACTCTGCTGGAAGTGGCGGGACGTCCGCCGTTGGAGTTTTCACCGGGCGGGGAAGCCATTTTGATCCCGGAAGGAGTGCGCCATCGGATCAGCAACCTGGCCGGACAACCGGTGGTCAGTTTATGGCTCCATTTCCGCCTGACGGTTTTCCATGTTTTCAGCGTTTTTGAGTTCTTCGACCTGCCGCTGCTTTATCGAGGCGACCGCGCCGAACGGCTTCGGGAAAAATTGGACACGATGGTGCGCCTGCCCAAATATCTCAACTTCGCCGATTCGCTGACGCTGCAGTTGTCCGGCCTGGCATTCGGAGCGGAACTGCTGGCCGGAGCGTCCTGCCGGGAAGTCTGCAATGCCAAATTTGAAAAACTGCAACGCTTCCGGCGCGTTTTCGAAACGCTTGCCCAACTTCAGCCCGGTCAACCTGCCCCATCCAGCGCCGAACTGGCGGAACTGGTTTCCCTCTCCCGGTCACGCTTCCTGGCCCTCTTTCACGAATTGACCGGCGGTTCGCCTACCGTCTATCTGGAACGGAAACGGTTTCGGGATGCCTGCAATCTGCTGCTGGGGTCTGCTGAGCCGCTGGCCCGGATCGCCGAAAAACTCGGTTATGCCGACGCGTTCCATTTCAGCCGGAAATTTAAACTGCAGGCCGGCATCAGTCCTCAGAAGTTCCGGCAGCAATTGAACGGTTCCGCTTATCATCCCCCACGCTGACACTCCAGAAACAACAAAACACCGGCATTGACGCCGGTGTTTTGCCGGAAAAATCGCCATCGAAAGCGAATTATTTGAAATTCAACACGCTGGGATCATACCCTTCCGGCGCATTGTAGCCGAGCAGTTCAATGCAGGTCGCCGCCAGGGAACTGATCCCCAGGCCATTGCGCAATTCCGGGTAATATTCCCCCTGATTCTCCGGGTCGAAGACAATGCAGGGCACCGGGTTGAGCGAATGGCTGGTCTTGTGGCACGGTTCGCCGTTGTCATCGTAGAGAATCTCGCCTTTTTTGTTGTGTTCGAACATATCGTCGGCATTGCCGTGGTCGGCGGTGATGACCAGAACCCCGCCGGCTTTTTCCACCGCTTCGCGCACCCGTTTGACGCAAATATCCAGCGCGCCCATCGCCACCAGGACCGCCTGATAAATGCCGGTATGGCCGACCATGTCGCCATTCGGATAATTCAGCCGGATCATCCGGTACTTGCCGCTGGCGATCGCTTCAACCACCTTGTCGGTGATTTCCGCCGACTTCATCCACGGACGCTGCTCGAACGGCACGATGTCGGAAGGCACTTCGACATAATCTTCCAGCGCCTCGTCGAATTTGCCGGAGCGGTTGCCGTTGAAAAAATAGGTGACGTGGCCGAACTTCTGCGTCTCGCTGATCGCCAGTTGCTTGACATCGGTGGCGCAGAGGTATTCGCCCATCGTCCGGTCGATTTCCGGCGGAGAAACCAGATATCTTTTCGGCACATGCAAATCGCCGTCATATTCCATCATGCCGGCATAAACCACTTTCGGCCGGCGGCCGCGGTCGAAACGGTCGAACGCCTCGTTTTCGAATGCCGCGGTGATTTCCAGCGCCCGGTCGCCGCGGAAGTTGTAGAACACCACCGAATCGTTGTCCAGAATCGGCCCGACCGGATTCACGCCATCGTCGGAGATGACAAACGGCGGCAAATCCTGGTCGATCGCACCGGTTTTCTCCCGCAAAGCGACGATTGCGTCGTGCGCGGTCTTGAAGTAATCGCCGGAACCGTGCACATGGGTTTCCCAGCCCTTGCGCACCATATCCCAATTGGCGTTGTAGCGATCCATGGTGATGACCATGCGGCCGCCGCCGGAGGCGATCCGGTAATCGACGCCGTCGGCATTCAAATTGGCCAGAAACGCTTCAAACGGATCGATGTAATCCAGCGCCGAGGTTTCCGGCACGTCGCGGCCGTCCAGCAGGGCATGTATTCTGACCTTCTTCACGCCGGCGGCTTTGGCCCGCTCCAGCATCGCTTTGAGATGGCTCAGGTTGCTGTGGACGTTGCCGTCGGAAAAAAGACCGATGAAATGCAGCGTGCTATGGTGGCGCACCACGTTGTCGACCAGATCGTGCCAGACCGCGCCGTCGAAGAGCTTGCCGGTCGTGATGGCGTCGTCCACCAGTTTGGCGCCCTGTGCAAACACCCGGCCGCAGCCGATCGCATTGTGGCCGACTTCGCTGTTGCCCATATCCGCATCCGAAGGCATTCCCACCGCCGTGCCGTGCGCCTTCAACCTGGTGAACGGACAGGTTTTCATCAACCTGTCCAGTTCCGGCGTATAGGCGTGCAGAAATCCGTCGCCGTCGGTATATTTGCCGAAACCGACTCCATCCATGATCATCAGAACGACCGGGCCGCGGCGCGGAGTAAATTTGCTGTTTTTGCTCAATGGATTCAACATAACGCGATTCTCCTGAATTAAAAAAATTTTGAAACAATCAATTGCGGTTGCCGCTGCCGTGCCGGGCGGACAGTACGCCGCGCTTGGAATTGGCGCAGAATTCGATGAACTCCACCACCTCCGGCAGCGGCGGGACCTCTTCCCTGATCTTCTGCAGCGCGTTGGCCGGACTCAATTCGGAACGATAGTAAATTTTGAAAACATTCTTCAACGCCCGGATGGTCGCCGCCGGAAAACCGGCCCGCTGCAAACCGACCAGGTTGATCATCTTGACTCCGCCGTTGCGTCCCTCCGCCATCATGAACGGCGGGACATCCTTGGACAACGCCGAACCGCCGCTGATGATCGCGAAACGGCCAACCCGGCAGAACTGGTGCAGTCCGGTCAGCCCGGAAATCAGCGCATGGTCGCCGATTTCACAGTAACCGGCCAATCCGGCAAAACCGACCAGAATGACCTGGTCGCCGATCTGGCAGTTGTGGGCGACATGCGATGCGTTCATGAACATGCAGCCGTTGCCGATCCGGGTCGTCGTCCCCGGCTTGGTGCCGGTATGGGCGGTAGTGCCCTCGCGGAAGATATTGTCATTGCCGACGACCAGATAGGTTTCGTCGCTCTCCACTTTGTAATCCTGGGCGTTCTGGCCGAGCGCGGCGAACGGATAGAGTATATTGTTGCTGCCCAGCGTCGTCCGGCCGCTGACATGGCACTGGGCAATCAACCGGCAGCCGGGGCCGATCTTCACCTGCGGCCCGATATAACACAACGGCCCGATTTCGACATCGTCAGCGATCTCGGCAGCAGGGGAAACAACTGCACTGGGATGAATCTTCGGCATGGACAGAACCTCTCTTTCAAACGTTGAATTTCGCTCCGTTAATATAATACCCGGCCCTCTGAAAGGCAATGGCTGGATAAAAAATTATCGAGACAAAATCCGGCTCCGGTTCCGCGATTTTTCCTCCGGAATCATTGCAATCCTTCTTTTCGTTGTCTATATTAACGGTAATTCGCAACGAGGCCAAATGATATGATCGTCAATCTGGATACCCGCCGCACCATTGCCGAAGCACCGGTAGCGGTTCTCTCGCGCTGGCAGCAACTGCTGCGCTTCGGCGCCAAGCGTCTGCGCCGCATGCAGTACGACGCCATGGTGCTGCAGCGGCGGCACACATTGTTTCTCGGACTGGCCCCCTGCAAACTGGACATTATTTTCGTCGACGCCGAACAGGTGGTCCGGCAATTGCACCGGTCGGTGCCGCCCGGCAAACTAATGATCCGCTGTCCCGGCGCCGACGCCATCATCCTGCTGCCGCGCGGCATCATCGCCGCTACCCACACCCGGATCGGGCACCGGCTGAACATCAGCCTCGAGCTGACGCCGGCGGCCATCCGGCAACTGCTGCTGCCGGAACCGCATATATAATCGGCGGTAATACCGCAGCGAATCCGGTCCGAGTCCGATGCCGCCAAGGATCAGCAGGACGCCGAGAATCTGCAGGACGCTGACCGATTCCTTCAGAAACAGCCAGGCCCAGAATACCGCCAGCGGCCCGATGATATATTGCGACATGTTCAGCAAATTCAAATTGATCAGCCGTTCCGCCTGATTCCAGGCGATGAATGCACCGACCGTCGGGATCAGGATCATCGCAACGACCAGCAGCCAGTCATGCAGATGAACCGGCAGCACGATGTCATGCCAATGCGCCACTTCCACGATCGTCAACACCGCCGCACCGCCCAGAAAACTCCATGTCGTATAGATGAACCCATCCAGCCGCCGCGCCAATTTTCTGCCCCAGACGACATAAGCCGCCCAACAGATTCCGGCGATCACAATCAACAGCATGCCGAAATCGAGCCGTTCCAGCATCAGTCCCCGCACCTGGATCACCTGGACCACCAGCAGGCAGCCGACGGTACTCAAACCGATGCCGCACAATTGACTGCGGGAAACTTTTTCACCGGTAACCACCCCGCCCAGGAAGATCATGATCGGAATGACCGCCTCCAGCATCGAAGATTCGACCGCCGTCGCCGTTTCCTGCGCCCAGAATACAAAAATGCTGGTGCCGCCGGCCCCCAGAATCCCCTGCCCGATCAGCGGCAGCCAATCCCGCCGCCGAACGGCGAACATCCGCCGTCCGCGCCTCAGCAAACCGATCAGCAGCAGTAAAATTCCGGCGCTGGCGAACCGCAGCCAGGAAAGCGAAACCGGATCGATCGCCCGGTCGGCCATCAATGCCCGGCCCAGTGCGTACATTCCGCTCCACATCACGGCGCTGAGCAACGCCCAGACCAGACCGCGAACCGCAGCAGTCATCATGAGAACCACCCTCCCCTTCCAAATGGCCGACGTTCATTCTCCACGGTCAAAACTATAGCAGCCGAAAAACGTTTTGTCCAATCCGGCAGAACCAAATTGTAAAACGGCCGGTCTGGATATATAGTAACGGTGATGACATGGAACTGGAGGTTGAGGAATTTCAATGCGCATTGCTTTTTTCGGCGGCACCTTCGATCCGCCGCATTGCGGACACCTGCAATTGGCCGCAGCGGTATTGGCCGGCGATTTCACCGACCGGGTCTGGCTGGTGCCGGCCTATGCGCCGCCGCACAAGCAGGGACAGGCCGTCTCGTCCTACGAGGACCGGTTGGCGATGCTGCAGTTGGCGACTGCCGGTCAGCGCGATGTGGCGGTGTCGGATTTCGAGCGGCAGGTCCGTTTGTCGCCGTCTTTTACGCTGGAAATTCTCGACCGGCTGCGACAGCGGCAGCCGCAGGACCGTTTTCAATTGCTGATCGGCAGCGACAGTCTGCAGATGCTGCACAGTTGGCACCGGGCGGCGGAGCTGGTCCGGGAATTCGAAATTATCGTGTATCCGCGTTCCGGCGCGCTGCCGGACCGCGCGGAATTATCGGCGCACTGGCCGTCGGAGACCGTCGACCGGCTGGCCGCTTCGATCAAAAAACTGCCTTTTTTCAGGATATCTTCCACGGAAATCAGAAAAAAAGTGGCAAATGGCGAAAAGGTGAGTAATTTTATTCCCGAAGCGGTAGCGAAGTATATCGAAGAAAAAAAATTATATCAATCTCAAGAGGAGAAGGCAACCAGGATGACCGAACCGATAAAAATCGATGCCGAAAAATTGGCGCAGTTCTGCGTCGAGCAGGCGGATGCCAAGCTGGCGGAAAATATCGTGGCGCTGAAAGTCGGCGAATTGACGACGATCGCCGATTATTTCGTATTGTGCACCGCCAATTCCGAACCGCAGATTCAAGCGGTCACCGGCAATCTCGAACGCCGGGTGCGGGAAGTGTTCAAATTGCGCCCGCTGGCGGTTGACGGACGGCCGGGCAGCGGTTGGGTTTTGATCGATTTCGGACCGGTGATGGTCCATGTGATGACCCCGGAGACCCGGGAACGCTATAATCTGGAAAGCTTATGGGGCGACGCGCCGCAATTGGCGGCCGTCCGCAGTCTGGAGCAGTTGACGATCGGGAAGTGACCGCGTTGTTTTACCGCAATCACGGAAGGAAGCGATAAAATGTTCAACCCTGCATCACGTCAGAATTGGAACGAATTCCAGTGGGAAAAAGAGATTCGTAAGGATGAATTGCGAATCAATCGTTATTTCCAGGCGCTGCGGGTCTGTCTGGACCTGCCGGGGGAGGAGGAGATGATTTTCAAACGGTTGATGAGCCAGCAGGATCTGGTGCCGACCGGAGTGGAATGGTCCCAACAGTCGCTTTCGGAGTTTTACGCACAACACGATGAGGAAGACGAGGAGAACCCGCCGGACGACTTCTGCCACCGGGCCGGTTACGACCTGCTGCGGCAACTGGACCGGCAGGCGCGGGAGTGGAATGTGGTGTTCGCCGCCGGACTGCGCAGCAGTTTTTTACGTGAAGGGCTGGCGTTGACTTGCCGGTTCGGTAAACTGTTGTCGCGTTTTTCCAATTTTATCGAAATCGACGATCCGGAAATGCGGGCGCTGAAAATCAGCCTCGGTAAACGGGTGCTGGCCGATCTGAACGATATCTTCGGTTCGTTGAACATGATGATGCGGCGGCAGAAAGCGTTGCAGGGACCACTGATGACGATTGCCGACAATCTCCAGCATGTCCGGGAAGCGACGGTCGATTTGCTCGAAGAGTTGCGCAACGGCGACAAGAAATAACGCGGTTGCGTGGTAAGAAAAACGGGAAAAATCCCTTTCGGCCGCGCTGCCGTCAAAGGGATTTGTTTTTATTGATGAAAGGTTCGTAAAGTTACATTATGCTGCAGGATCGAAATTACATGCGGCCGTCCTCCGGCGGCCAAGAATTATCCGGCCGGACGATGATTTTCATCTTGATCGGCATCAACATTTTTCTGTACCTGATCTTTCCGGCGCCGCGCACGATGCAGCAACTGGTCGATCCGGATTTCCCTTATTACCGTCTGGTGCTATCCTCCCGGGGAATCGCCTCCGGACAAATCTGGCAACTGGTGACCGCCATGTTCATGCACGCCGATTTCTACCATATTCTGTTCAATATGTACGGGCTGTACTTGTTCGGCATGCTGCTCGCGCCGCTGATGAACGGTTATAAGATATTGTGGCTGTACCTGATCGGCGGCCTGAGCGGCAATCTCATTTTTCTGCTGTTCAACTGGGGCAATCCGTTTTACCTGATGGGAGCCAGCGGCGCATTGTTCGGCATCATGGCCGCCGTCGCCCTGCTGCGGCCCAATGTGCAATTCATCATGCTGCTGCCGCCGATTCCGGTCAAAGCCAAAACGCTGGTCATCGTCTATGCCGTCATCGAACTGCTCTTTCAATTCGGCAACGGCGGCCAGAGCGACGGCATCGCCCATCTCGCCCACCTCGGCGGCCTGCTCGGCGGCTACTTGTACATCAAATTCCTGTTCGGCCCCAACCTGGCCTGGGACATCCTGCCGCGGCGGCGGGTCAGACCGGGCGAAACACCGCCGCCGGGCGCCGGTCCCCGGATGTGGCGGCAGCCGGATTTTACCGTCAAGCCGGGTTCTAAAATCAAATCGCAGGATATCGACTACCTGCTGGATAAAATTTCCAAAACCGGCATCAACAGCCTGACGCCGGAAGAGACGGAAATTCTGCGGCGCGCTCGCGAGCAGATGCGGGGCAAACACTGATCATGGGACTTGCCACGGATCTGTTCGATTACCAGTTGCCGACAGAACTGATCGCCCAGCGGCCGACGGAAAAACGCGACGGCTCGCGGATGCTGGTGCTTGACCGGCAAAGCGGCGATTGCTCGATTCTGCCGTTCGGCCGGATCGTCGATTATCTGTCCCCCGGCGACACGCTGGTTTTCAACGACACCAAAGTGATGAAAGCCCGGATGTACGGCCGGAAAAATGGCCGGCCGGAAGCGGCCAGATTCGAGCTGCTGCTGGTGGCGCCGCTCGACACGGCCCGGCGCTGGAACGTCCTGCTGAAACCTGGCAAGCGGGCCGCCGCCGGTACGGTCGTGGTTTTCACCGACCATGCCGGCCGGATCAATGGGCAAGGCGACTCTTTTACGGTGCTTTCCCGCTGTCCGGACGGCTCCTTCAACGTCGAATTCAACACCGACGAACTGGAACGCCTGCAGGCGGTTTACGGCCACATTCCCCTGCCGCCGTATATTCAGCGCGGCGACGAAAATGCCGACGCCGAACGGTATCAGACGATTTTCGCCCGGGAATCCGGTGCGGTGGCAGCGCCGACCGCCGGGTTGCATTTCACTCCGGAAATCATGGCCGAACTGGCGGCCGGTGCGGTGCGCTCCGCCGCGGTGACGCTGCATGTCGGACCGGGAACGTTCAAACCGGTTTCCGTCGACGATATCGCCCGGCATCATATGCATACCGAACGGTTCAGCCTGCCGGAGACGACGGCCGATTTGATCAACCGCACCCATGCCGAAGGCCGAAAAATCATGGCAGTCGGCACGACCAGCGTCCGGGTTCTGGAAAGCTGCGCCGCTCCCGACGGCACGGTGACGCCCCGGTGCGGCGCAACCGATATCTTCCTGTACCCGCCTTACCATCCCCGCTGCGTCGACATGCTGCTGACCAATTTTCATCTGCCGAAAAGTACGTTGCTGATGCTGGTAGCCACCTTCGTCGACCGGGAAAAAATGCTGGCCGCTTATGAGCTGGCCATCCGGGAGCGGATGCGCTTCTACAGCTACGGAGACTGCATGCTGCTGAAATAGCCGGCTATGAATACGATCATCCATCGCGGCACGGCATTCCTGACCGGGGAGTACGAGCAATTGCGTTGCAACCGCCGCGGCGAAATGGAGCTGTTGCCGGGCGCCTGCCGCGGCTGTCTGCTTTCGCCGGTCGTTCCGCTGCCGGAATTTCGCGAATGCGTCGGCAGTTGGAATGCGTTCAGCAGCCACGGCGATGTCGAGCTGCAGGTGCGTTTGCTGTCGTCCAGCGGCCGCTGGAGCGGTTATGTCAGCTTCGGCGTGTGGACGCGCCAGCCCGCCGGTCGATGCGGCGGCAGCAGTCGGGAGCACTCCGGCATCCAGTTCGACATCGACCGCCTGATCGCCCGGCCTGTTGCCGTCGCCCTGCAGTACCGGGTCTTTCTGCGGCGCCGGAATTTGTCCGAACCGTCGCCCCGCCTGCGTCAGGTTGCGGTCACGACGGTACCGGGCGCGCCGCAAAAATCGCCGCCGCTGCTCGCCGGTCTACGGCTCCTGCCGGTTCCGCCCCGCTCGCAGCGGGCAGTGTCGGCGATCGGCCGATTTCTCTGCAGTCCGACTTCACTGGCGATGGCGATGGCCTGCCACGGCGTTGATCTGCCGACCGCTCAAGTGGCGGCGCAGGTCTTCGACCCGTCGTCATCCCTTTACGGCAATTGGCCGTTCAATACCGCGGCGGCGGCCGAATTCGGTTTGACAGCCCACGTCGAATACGCCGCTTCATTGCGGACGGTTCAAGACTATCTGCTCGCCGGCTTGCCGGTCATCGCCTCCATCCGCCCCGGCGTGCTGGCCGACGGTACCCGTTCCGAAGGTCATTTGGTGGTCGTCAGAGGATTTCACTGCCACGGCAATTCCGGGCGGCTGTTTCTCAACGATCCCTGGGGACAAACTCCGTCGGAAATCCGGCAATGCTGGGAATTGGAGCGTTTCGAGCGCTGTTGGAAACATTACATCTATGTGCTTGCCGCCAATGAGCGGCAAGGCGGCCGGCTTCGCCGGTCCGCCGATTGACATTCCGGATTTTTTGAACGCAAGACTTGAAATGTCCGATTTTTCAGGATATCTTTCCCTTTCGTTTTTCCAAATTTCAAAGCAAAGAGGGAACCAAGATTATGAAATCCAGTGGGCGAAAGCCGCTGGCGCCCATCCTGGGCGCGGTATTGTGCCTGTGGGGCTGGGGCTGCGCCAGCCTCTGCGGCGACAGCGAGGCCGGAGCAGTCACCTGCCACAACGGCGTCATGGTGCGCAATTCGATCATCGACGACAATGAATACAACCGCGACTACAAGCGGCCCGGTCCGTTTCCGGAGGTCAAATATATCACCATCCACAATACGGCGGAACCTTTCTCCGCCCGCCAGGAACGCGACCGCGTCAACAACCGGCGCGACAACAAATCGGTTTCCTTCCATTTCGCCGTCGACGAAAACGAGGCGGTGCAAATCATGGAATTGACCGAACACGCCTGGCATGCCGGCGACGGTTCGAAAGGCGACGGCAATTTGCGCAGCATCGGCATCGAAATCTGCCGCAGCCAATGTTACGGGACGCAGGAGCCGCTCTATCGCGCCAGCGAGGAAAACGCCGTCAAACTGACGGCCTGGCTGTTGAAAAAATTCAATCTGTCCGTCAACGATTTGCGCAAACACCAGGATTGGACCGGCAAGTACTGCCCGCACCGCATCCTGGATGAACAGAGCTGGGAAAATTTCAAACAACGCGTTCAACAATCACTCGATCACTTACAGGAGCAGGAAGGATGAAAACCGTTCTGTCCATTTGCATTGCCGCCTTGGTTTCAACGCTGATCCTGCTGTCCGCCGGCTGTTGTACCGGCTACAACGATCAGACGCTCGGCGCCGCCGTCTCTTACGAAGTCAACGACGACCGTCCGGACGGTTACCAGATCCAGACTTTTTACGGGGGGATGTTCTACAAACAGGACGACCTGATCCGGGACCTGAAGGCGCGCCACATCGACAAAGTGGCGATCTCTTCATGGCTGCCGGAACAGGATGTCGATGCCGTTCTCCGCTATTTCGAAGCTGCCGGCATCACCGTAGAGAGTTATTACATCCTGCAGGAAGGACGTCCCGACTGGCAGCGCATCGACGTCATTCAGGAGCGCGCCAGGCAGTAAATTTGCCAAGTGCCTCGCCCGCAATCAACAGGACGGCCGGAGTTCTTTAACGGCTGTCCTGTTTTATTTCCGGTGAATTCTCCGGTTGAAAGCCGGCCGGTTTACCCCGAAATTCCAGGTAATTGCGGTTCGCCGAATCGGGCCGGGTGATCCATTGCCCGACATTCCGGTCGGCGATGAAATGGAGGAGCAGCCAGCATATCACCCAGGCGGCCGCCACCACCAGCAAGTTGCCGCTCCGGCGCCGGCATACCCGGAACTGGAATACCGCCGCCGTGCCGAGACTGACGATCAGACAGACAATCAACATCGTGACGGCCCGCGAAGCCGGCGTCGTGGTCGCGGCACAGACATAAGAGACGGCAAACCAGAGATAGCCCAGCAGCAGCGCCGTTCCCAACCATTTGCCGACTGCCCGTAAATATCGCATTGCCGAGCCCCTATTCGGCGATTTCGCCGGCCAAAGCTTCCGGCGCCGGAGCGAAGCTGCTGTAATTCGGCATCAGAAAAATGCCCAGAACAATCAGTAAAATTCCGCACCAGGTCGCCGGATTGGTTTTTTCCCGCAACACCAGCGCACTGTACAAGGCAAAACCGGCGATGCAACTGCCGAGACAAAGCGGGTAACCGATGCCGGAAAGATTGACCTCCGCCAGATAGTCCAGAGCGATAAAATTGGTCATTTCGGAAACCAGACCCACCACCGCCAGCCCGAGGACCGTCACCCACATGACTTTATTGAAAACAAAGCCACGCTCCGGCGAAGTATATTTCCGGCCGACGCAGAAGCCGATCGCGCCGATGGTCATCAAGGCTCCCCGCATGCCGCTGGACAACTGCCAATTGCTGCCGGCCGCTACGGTTGCCTGGGCAAAGCACAACAACAGAAATGCCGCGAACGCATACCACAGCCAACGGCGGCTGCTCCGCACATTGCTCCGGGGGTCGCGCTGCGAGAATCCCAGGACAACCATGCCGCAGACGATCAGCACGGCGCCGGAACAACGGATGATGGAAAATTCTTCACCGAAAAACAGAATGCCGGTGACGAAAGAGGACACCAGCGCCGACTGGCCGATCGCCCAGGACACGCCGCTGTTGCCGTCGGCCATCGCCTTCTGCAGCAGCAGCATCGCCCAGACGTTGACCCCGCCGGCCAGCAGCATGCCCAGCAAATGCCAGAAATTGGCGGAGGAAAATTCTGCCACCCCGTCCAGCAGCCATAGAAAAAACGGCAACTGCAGCAACGAATACAGCAGCGTGGCATCCAGCATCTTGATACGGTTGCCGGCATAACGCAAAATGATCCCGACGACAATCCACAACACGCCGGTTACCAGCGCGAGAAACACTCCCATCCACATTTGATTTCACCCTTTATCCTGAAAAGCAGACGGCCCGGTCAATACCTCTCCCGCAGCACTTCAAAAAAACTCCGGCGCTTCGGCGAAGTTCCGGAGTCCTACGACGTTTCCGACCGATTTCAGCAACTGCCGCAATTGAAATAGGTTTGAATTTTCCGCAACACCGCTTCCGGCGTGAAGCCGAATTTTTCCATCAATACCTTGTAAGGCGCCGAGGCGCCGAAATGATCCAGACCGATGGCCAGACCGTCAAGCCCGACAAATCGCTCCCAGCCGAACGTCGCGCCGGCTTCCAACGAAATCCGCTTCCGGCAATCCGGCGGCAGCACGGCATCGCGATACGCCGGATCCTGCTGCAGGAACAACTCCTGCGACGGCATGGAAACCACCCGCACTTTACAGCCCTGCCGACGCATCAAAGCCGCGGTCTGCAAAGCCAGATTCACCTCCGAACCGCTGGCAATCAGAATCGCGCTGAAATTTTCGTCATCGCTCAGCACGTAAGCGCCGCGCGCCACATCGACCCTGGCCGCCAGTTCCGGGGCAAACGGTTCCAGATCCTGCCGGGTCAGCACCAGCACCACCGGTCCGGACGCCCGCAGGGCCGCCGCCCAGGCATGGGCAACCTCATGCACTTCCGCCGGCCGGATCACCGTCATGCCCGGCATGCTGCGCAGCATCGCCAACTGTTCGACCGGCTCGTGGGTCGGGCCGTCCTCCCCGACGTAAAACGAGTCATGGGTGAAGAAATAAAGCTCATGCAACTGCTGGATGGCCGCCAGCCGCAGCGCCGGCTTCATATAATCGCTGAACACGAAAAAAGTCGAAGTGTACGGAATGCAGCATTCCGTCAACGCCATACCGTTGCCGACCATGCCCATCGCCATCTCCCGGACACCAAAATGGAGGTTGCGGCCACAGCGGTCGGCAGCGGAAAAATCACCACCCGCCTTGATGTTCGTCTTCGTCGACGGAGCCAGGTCGGCAGCGCCGCCGAGCAAGGACGGCACCAGCGACGCCGCTTTCTGCAGCATCATGCCGCTGGAGACCCGGCTGGCCAGCGGCTTGTCATCCTGCACCGCCTCCAGCAGTTCCGCCAAAATATTTTCCGGCACCTCCCGGTTGATCAATTTGCTCAACAGCGCCGCCCGCCCGGCATCGGCGGTCAAAAACGCCTGAAATTCGCGGTCCCAGGCCGCCGCCGCCTGTTCCAGCGCTTCCACCCGGGCATGACACATCGCGTAGACTTCCGGCGCGACATGGAACGCCTCTTCCGGCAAACCCAACGCCCGTTTGGTCGCCAAGACCTCCGCCTCGCCGAGCGGTTCGCCGTGGGCCGAGGCTTTGCCCTGCTTGTCCGGCGCGCCGAAAGCGATCTGCGTCTTGCCGATGATCAAGGTCGGCCGGCCGTCGGACTGGACCGCCGCCGCCAGCGTCCGGTCGCAGGCGGCCACGTCATTGGCGTTGTCCAGCCTGAGCACCCGCCACCGGAACGCTTCAAAGCGTTTGCCGACATCTTCGGAAAATGCCAGATTGGTGGACCCTTCGATGGAGATGGCGTTGTCGTCATAAAAGCAGATCAGATTGTCCAGTTTCAGGTGGCCGGCCAGCGACGCCGCTTCCGACGAAACCCCTTCCATCATGCAACCGTCTCCGGCGATGACGAAAATCCGATAGTTCAGCAGTCCGCTCTGCTCCAGGCCGCCGACCGCCGCCAGATGCTTTCCGGCGATGGCCATGCCGACCGCCGACGCGAAACCGCTGCCAAGCGGCCCGGTGGTAATATCCACCCCGGCGGTATGATTGTATTCCGGATGGCCCGGCGTCCTGCTGCCCCACTGCCGGAAGGCTTTCAATTCATCCATCGACAAGCCGTATTCGAACAGATGCAGCAGCGCATATTCCAGCATCGAGCCGTGGCCGGCCGACAGCACGAAACGGTCGCGGCCGAGCCACTTCGGATTCTTCGGATTATGACGCAAATATTTGTAAAACAACGTAAAAGCGAAATCGGCGCAACCCATCGGCATGCCGGGATGTCCCGATTTCGCTTTCTGAATCGCATCTGCGGCCAACACCCGGATGGTGTCGGCTGCCAGTTTCATTTTCGCACAGTTCTCCATCAATTGCCGCCTTTCTGCTTATTTTTATCAATTCTGACTTGGAATTTGCTTCTTTATAATGTATAATGAAAAATAAGAATTTATACCATTATTTACGAAAAAAAAGCAAACGAAAGCGGATTTTTTCAATTCATATGACCGAACGCTTTGTTACGTCGACACTGAATAAACGCGACCTGCCCAAAGAGAACAAATTGCGTCCGCTCTCTTTCCGGGAATTTCCCGGACAGGCCAAGGTCAAGGAGCGCCTCGAACTCTTTGTCTGCGCCGCCAAAGAACGGCAGGAAGCGATGGATCATATTCTGCTGAGCGGCCCGCCCGGCCTCGGCAAGACGACGCTCGCTTACATCATCGCGGCCGAAAAAGGCGCCAACATCAAATCTTCCAGCGGGCCGGTCATCGAAAAGCCGGGCGATCTGGCCGGGCTGCTCACTTCACTGCAGGATGGCGACATTTTGTTCATCGATGAAATCCATCGGCTCAATACGACGGTGGAGGAGTATCTCTACAGCGCGATGGAGGATTTTTTCATCGACATCATGCTGGAACAGGGACCGGGCGCCCGCTCGGTCCGGTTGACGGTGCCGCATTTCACGCTGCTGGGAGCGACCACCCGCCAGGGCATGCTGTCGGCGCCGCTGCGTTCCCGTTTCGGCCTGTGCTGCCGGCTGGACTATTACGACGCCGACAGTCTGGAAATCATCGTCAAACGTTCCGCCGCCATCCTGGGCATCGCCATTGACGACGAGGGCGCGAGTGAAATCGCCGGCCGCTGCCGGGGAACGCCGCGGATTGCCAACAAATTGCTGGCCTGGGCGCGCGATTATGCCCAGGTGCGGGCCGATTCGGTCATCACCGGCGAAGTGGCGGCGGCGGCGCTGACGATGCTCAACATCGACAGCAACGGCCTCGATGAGATGGACAACCGGCTGCTGGAAACCATCATTTACAATTTCAACGGCGGTCCGGTGGGTTTGAAAAATATCTCCGTTTCAGTCGGTGAGGAGGACGGCACGATCGAAGAGGTATATGAGCCGTTTTTGATCCAGGAAGGCTATCTGGTCCGAACGCCGAAAGGACGGATCGCGACGCCGAAAGCCTGGCGGAAATTGAAATTGCCGCTGCCGGCGGGACAGCGGAAAATGAGTGATCAACCGGAATTATTTGAATAGTCGTTTGACTGCTTTTTCCCCGGGGAAAGGCGGAATCGATTGCCTGAGTGAAAGTCTTGGCGCTGCCGGCCTCAAGACGGATGATGCGTTTTCCCGAGGGCAATGAAAGTGAACGATCGCCATATTCATCAACCACACAAGAAGACGGGACAGGAGGAAGCGAGATGACAAGATGGATCGAGACGCTGTTGGCGCTCCAGGAAGTGGACATGCAAATCCGCAATCTGAATATCCGCAAGAAGATGATTCCACAGGAGGAAGCCAGACTGACCAAGGAGCTGGACGAAGCCCAGAGCGAGTTGCGGGAAGCCAAAATCGCCGCTCACCAGACGGAAGTGGCCATCAAGGAAAATGAAGCTCAGATCGTCAAGCTTTACGACGCCATTGCCCAGAAGCAGCAACGTTCGACGATGATTCGCAAAAACGACGAATACCAGGCGGCCTTGACGGAAATCGCCAACAACAAGGCCAAAATCGAAGAGCTGGAAAGCGACATCATCCTGCTGATGGACAAGCAGGATGCCCAGAAACTGCGGCTCAAGGAAATCTCCGCCGAAACGGACGCCCAGACCGTCAACATCCGCAATGAAATCAAAGAGCTCCAGGGACTGGTCAAGGAAATCGATGAAATGCTCGGCGAACTGGAGCAGGAGCGGAGCAAGTGCGCCACCCAGGTGGAAAGCGAACTGTTGCGGCGCTACGAAGCGTTGCTGCGCGGCAAAGCCGGTGCGCCGCTGGTCAAAATCGTCAATGAAAATTGTACCAATTGTCATTTGCGCATCACGCCGCAGACCCTGACGCTGGCCAAGCGCGGCGCCATGGCCAGTTGCGACAATTGCTCCCATTTGGTTTATCTGGAAGCGTAACCTTTCCCTGCCGGCGGGCAACAGATACCCCAACTGCGCCAAACCGAAAGGAAAACATGATGGGCGAACGAATACTGACCAATGTCGAACGGGTCCATTTCCATGAAAACGATAAAAATTCGCCGGAGGATCTCTGCCTGCCGTCCTGCCTGACCAGTTTGGCCGGCAGCATCGGCCGGGATATGGGGATTCGGATCACCGAAGACGGCTGGCGGCAGCGGCAACTTTATTTCGATTTGCTGGCCTGGACCGGCATGGGATTCGGATTGCTGTGGTATCCCGGCGGCTGTCCTTCCTGTACCGATCTGAGCCAGGTCAACGATTCCCACGATCAGACCATCGAGCGCGGCTTCGCTGGAATCGGCTGCCGTGCCGACATCATCGAAAACAACGCCGAAACCGCCGCACTCATCAAACAACGCCTGGTCGAATCGATCGACACCGGTTTTCCGGTGCTCGCCTTCGGGCTGGTCGAGCCGCCGGAGTGCGGCATTGTCTGCGGTTACCGGAAGGATGGCGGAGAACTGCTGGGCTGGGACTTTTTCCAGAAAGAATTTCCCTGTGAACAGCATGACAACGGCATGCTGCTGTTGCGCGACTGGTCGAAGGTATGGAAATTCGTCTTTCTGAAAGAAAAAGGCGCGCCGGTCGACCTGCGTAGTCCCGAAAGGATGCAGCAATGCCTCGAACATGGCATTCGGATCATGACCAAAACCAGCGTGGAGAATTATCTGGCCGGCCAGGCCGCCTATGAAGCCTGGAAAACCTATGTGCTGGCCGATGCCGTGCCGCCGGAAGAAATTCGCCGGCGTCATTTCCTGCATCATATCCTGGTCGGTAACCTGGCGGAAGCGCGGGCTTATACCTGTTTCTATCTCGGCGGCAAGCCGGATTTGCCGTCGGATGCGCCAGCGGCGGAGCGGGCCGGCGACAAATTCATGATCATTCACAATACCTGCTGGAAAATCTGGAATATCCTGGGCGATTACGGCGCACCGATGGAGATTTTGGCGGAAAAGTTCATCGATCCGGACAACCGCCGAAAGATCGCCGAGCATATCGACGAAATGGCGCAACTGGACCGGGAAGCGCTGCACCTGCTGAAACAGGCGGTCGGCCAGGCCTGACGCCAAGAAGGCGCGGCGCCTCAACTCCCGCCGGCTTGGACGAAGAGACGGGCCGGTGCGGTATGCTCATGCTTCCTTCCCGGACGCCCCATTTGCAAAAAAACCGCCGACAACCGGCAAAATTCACCATATTCGCGCCATTGTTCAAGCTGCTTTCTGCACTTCACCGGCCGGTCGCGATTCACTCGGACGGCAAATCCGGAATATCGTCGGCAAACAGCGTCATATCGGTCACTCTGGCGATCGTCACCCGGTGGAGATCACCGCGACGCACCGACGGCTGCGGCGCGAACATCACACTTTTGGCGGTGGCGGTTTTCCCGGTCCAGCGGGCCGGGTTGCGATGGCTCGGCCCTTCGACCAGCACTTCCTGGCAGGTGCCGACCAATTGGCGATTGTTGCGCCAGGCGCTTGCGGACAGCAGTTGCAGCAACCGCTGGTTCCGCGCTTCCTTGACCGCCTGCGGCACATCGTCGGGCATTTCGGCGCTTCTGGTGCCGGCGCGCGGCGAATACTTGAAGATGAACGCGTTGTCAAAACCAACCCGTTCCATCAACTGGCAAGTTTCCTCGAATTCAGCCGCACTCTCGGTCGGAAATCCGACGATGACATCGGTCGAAAAAGCGATATCCGGCATCGCCTGTCGCAACGCCCCGACGATTTGCAGATACTGTTCCGGCGTATATTGCCGGTTCATCGCTTTCAGGACCCGGGCGGAACCGGACTGCAGCGGCAGATGCACGCTGTGGCATACTTTGGAACACTCCGCCATCACCGCAATCAGCTTCGCGTTGAAATAAGACGGATAAGGAGATGTGAAACGAATTCGGTACAGCCCCTCGATTTGTTGCAGTTCCTTCAGCAGATCGGCAAACGGCGAAACATCGTCCGGCGGCGGATTGACATTGCCGTTCCAGCCGAACGCGGCGACATTCTGTCCAAGCAGCATAATTTCCCGGGTGCCGTTGGCGACCAGTTCCCGCGCTTCCGCCACCACATCGCCGATCTCCCGGCTGATCTCCCGGCCGCGCACATACGGCACGATGCAATAGGCGCAGAACCGGTTGCAACCACGGGTAATCGCGATAAAATCGCTCAACTTCGCTTCCGGCTGATGGACGCCCATTTCCGTCAACACTTCGCTGCCGGTCGCCAGCCGGGCGATTTGCCGCCGATCCTCCCGCAGCGAAGCGATAATCTCCGGCAACTGATGCAACTGGCCGGTTCCGACCACGAAATCCAGATGCGGCAACTCCCGGAACAGCGATTCGCCCCGATTCTGGGCCATGCAGCCGATTACGCCGATCAGCAGTTCCGGCTTGCGCCGCTTCAGCTTTTTCAGATAACTGATCTTGCCGACCGCCTTGCGTTCCGCCTGGTCGCGGACGCTACAGGTGTTGAAAATCAGCACGTCGGCCTCCTCTTCCCGTTCGACCATCGCGTGGCCCAACCGCATGAGTTTGCCGGCCAAAGCCGCCGAATCGCGTTCGTTCATCTGGCAGCCGTAAGTCTTGATATAAATCTGCAAAGGACGGGTCATTCCAATTTTCCGTTCAATTTTCCGCGATCGACAGATTGTCGCGGTGGATCAGTTCCTCATCGGCATCGCGCTGCAGGATTTTCGGGATTTCCACACCGTGTTTGCCGATGATCAAGGCACACTCCTCGCTGGCGAAATTCACCAATCCCCGGCCGAGCACCCGGCCTTGCCGGTCGAGCACTTCCACGGTGTCGCCGCGCCGGAATTTACCGCTGACCGACACCACCCCGGACGGCAACAGGCTGCGGCCCCGGTCGACGACCGCCGCCGCCGCCCCGTCGTCGACGGTCACCGCGCCGGCGCATTTGGCAAAAAAGCGGATGAACCGTTTGCGGGCCTGCAATTTGGAATGGCGCGGCACGAACAAAGTGCCGACATCCTCGCCGGCAATCATCCGCTGCAGCATGTCGTCCCTGCGGCCGTCGGCAATCCAGAGATAGTCGCCGGCCGCCGTCACCATCGCCGCCGCCCGCAGCTTGGAGGTCATGCCGCCGATCGAAAACGTGGCATTGTCGGTACCGGTCGCCGAAGCCCGCATCGTATCGTCGATCCTGCCGACCAGCGAAATGCGTTCCCCCAGCGCCCCGTCGGCATTCCGCTGCCGCAGCCCCACTTCGGTCGTCAGGATGATCGTCAACTGCGAACCAGTCATCGTCGAAAGCATCCCGGCCAGAATGTCATTGTCGCCGAACCGCAATTCGTCGACCGACACCGAGTCGTTCTCATTGACGATCGGCAATACCCGATGCGCCCACAATGCCTTGATGCAGTTCAGTACGTTCAAATGCCGTTCACGGGCACGCAAATCGGCCGCGGTCAACAGCAGTTGCGCCGACTTGAATCCGAACGGCTGACAAGCCTGATCGTACAGCGACATCAATTTCTCCTGCCCGATCGCCGCCAGCGCCTGCACTTCCGACAATTTCCGCGGCCGCTTCGCCAGCCCCAGTTGCTGCATGCCGATTCCGACCGCACCGGAGCTGACCAGCAGTACCTGATACCCTTTTTCCCGCAGCGCCGCAATCCCGGCAATCAATTTCGGAATCCGGCTCTGGTCAGTCAACAACCGGGTCCCGACTTTGACCACCACCTGGCGGCACTCGGCCAACACCTGCCGGCGGCACTCCAATTCCTTCTGAGCCATATCTTTCATTCATCCAGATGTTTTATGTATTGTGAACAAGTCGTATAATATATCGTACCTTGTCCACTTAACAAGCGTTTTCGACGGATTTCCGTAAAAAGAATGACCTTGCTTTTGCGGCACTTCGGCTGTAAAGTATCTGGCCGTTTCCGGCGTTCCCGCCGGAATGGAAAAACCGGAAAAGAACATTCACTTTCAGGAGACGCATGCTTTACCGTTGCAGCTTTTGCCGCCGGCAGTCCGACAGCACCTCACCGGAATTCTCCACCGGGCGCTGTCCGCACTGCGGCGAGGAACTGGCCGGAGAATTTTCCGGCGGCCGGATCGGCGAATTCACCGTGCTGGCCGAGCTCGGCCGCGGCAACAACGGCGTGGTTTACCTGGCCCGTCAGCAAATTTTGAACCGTGAGGTGGCGTTGAAAATCCTGCCGCCGGAACGTTTCGAGGAGCCGGCAACCCGGCAGGCATTTTTCCGGGAGAGCAAGGTGACCGCCAAATTGAGCCACCCGAACATCGTCCAGGCCTGGGCCGCCGGCGTCACCGAACACGGCTACGGCTTTTTTGCGATGGAACTGGTCGCCGGTAAATCGCTCGACGATTGGCTGCTGGCATTCGGCGCCCTGACTTATGCCGAAGCGCTGAAAATCGGCGCCCGCATTTCCGATGCGCTGGCCTACGCCTGGGAAAAATACGGCATGACCCACGGCGACATCAAACCCGGCAATATCATCATCCGCCAGAGCGACAAATGTCCCAAACTGGCCGACCTGGGGCTGGCCAAATTCGCCAACGAGCCTTATCAGGATGAGGTGATGGCCACGCCGCTGTATGCGCCGCCGGAAGTGATTAATTTCGATTTTGAACATATGGGCTATAAAAGCGATATCTACAGTTTCGGCGCCACGCTGTATGAATTGTTTGCCGGTGAAGCCCCCTTCCCGAGCGATGACCAGCAATGGGTGCTCGACCAGCATCGCTTCACGGTTCCGGAACCGCTGAAGGAGCGCGGCTGTTTCGACCCGCAGCTTTCCGATTTTATCGCCAGCATGCTGGCCAAAAATCCGGACGACCGGCCGGAATGGCGCGACATCGCCGACTTCCTGCAGCAATTGGAACGGCGGCTGCCGCACGCTCAACCGGCCGTCACCTCCGCGTTCTGAATGCACGGAGGAGAGAGGGAACAAGTGTTGCCGGCCAGGCGGAAGCCGCATGTCGTTTCACCAATTGAAAAAAAACGGCTGACCTGCCTGGACGGCAAAGTCAGCCGGAATCTTTCAATTGGCAAACGCCGTTTTACCAGTTTTCCGCCAGGATTTCGAAATAGGCTTTCGGATGGGCGCAGGCCGGACAGGTTTCCGGCGCTTCGGTGCCTTCATGCAGATAGCCGCAGTTGCGGCAGCGCCATACCACCTTTTCCGGCTTCCTGAACACGGTGTCGTTTTCGATATTCGCCAACAGTGCGCGATAACGCCGTTCATGCTGCCGCTCGGCGACACAGACATGATCCCAGACCGAGGCGATCGCCTCAAAGCCTTCCTCGCGGGCCTTGTCGGCAAACGCCGGATAAAGATTGTGCCATTCATCGTATTCGCCGGCCGCCGCTTCCTGCAAATTTTCCAGCGTCGAACGCAGCGCGCCGGCCGGATAGGAAGCGGTTATTTCCAGATCGCCGCCCTCCAGGAATTTGAAGAAACGCTCGGCGTGCTCTTTTTCCTGATTGGCCGTCTCGGTGAAAATATCGGCAATCTGCATGTACCCGTCCTTGGCCGCCCGGCTGGCGAAATAGGTGTAGCGGTTGCGCGCCTGCGATTCACCGGCAAACGCCTTCAGCAAATTTTTTTCCGTTTCAGTTCCCTTGACCGATTTCATTTTTCATTACTCCTTTTGCTTGGTGTTTGGGATCACACATGCTTTATAGAAGTGTAATCCGATATTTCAGAATTGCAAGTACACAAGTCGTCAATATTCAGCTCATGCACGTCGCGGTGGCCGGTAATCCGGGCGAATTGCTGCAATTCCCCGGTGCTGACCCGCAGGAAATTGGCCAACCGCGTTGCGGCGGCAGCCGGCTGGAAATTGGCCCGCAGCGCCTTGTCCTGCGAAGTGATGCCGACCGGACAACGGCCGGAATTGCACATCCGGTACTGCTGGCATCCCAGGGCGATCAACGCGCTGGTGGCAATCGCCACCGCATCCGCGCCGAGCGCCAGCGCTTTGGCGAAATCCGGCGAAATCCGCAAGCCGCCGGTGATGATCAGCGAAACGCCTTCCGCCCGGCAGGCGTCCAGATGCTTCCGGGCCCGGTACAACGCAAAAATAGTCGGAATCGACGTCGCCTGCTTGATGTACTTCGGCGCCGAACCGGTTCCGCCGGGCCGGCCGTCGAAGGTGATGAAATCCGGCGCGGCGGGCAGAACGAAATCAAGATCTTCCTCGATATGGCCGGCCGCCAATTTGACGCCGATCGGCCGGCCGCCGGAGATTTCCCGCAGCCAATCGATTTTCGCCTTCAATTCCCGGGTCGAGGTAATATCCGCATAATGTGCCGGACTCAGAATGTCCCGTCCCACCGGAAAACCGCGCACCGCACTGATTTCCGGGGTGACTTTCTCCCCCGGCAGATGACCGCCCATACCGGGTTTGGCGGATTGCCCGAATTTGATCTCCACCGCATCGGAGCGCTGTAAATTTTCCGGCGTCACTCCATAGCGGTTCGGCACATATTCAAAAATATACCGGTGCGCCGCCGCGATGCTCTCCTCCAGGATGCCGCCCTCCCCGGAACACATCGCCGCGCCGACCTGCGCGCTGCCCTGCGCCAGAGCGATCTTCGCTTCCTTTGACAACGCGCCGAACGACATGTGGCTGACGATGATCGGCGTTTCCAGCCGCATCGGTTGTTTCGCGTTCGGACCGATGACGGTTTCGGTCGCCACCGTCTCCTCCTGCAGCAGCGGCAACCGGGACAACTGGCAGCCCTTGATCAAAATATCGTCCCACGAAATGACCGGCAGTCTGGTCCGCATCGCCTCATCCAGCGATTTGCCGCTTTCGGCAATCGCCTTGATATCGCTCATATAGCTTTCCAGATCGTCTCCGGACCGCATGAATTTGCTCATATCCACCGCTGTTGAAACGGCTTCCGAAGTGGCGGCCGCTCCGCTTTTCAAGTGGTAGCCTTCTTTTTCGGCGCCGCACACCGGACATTGCCAATCGGCCGGCAAATCGGCAAACGCCACGCCTTCCGCCACTTCATCGTATTCGAACTGACAAACTTCACAAACGTAAACCGCCATTTTTATTCTCCTGCTTGACAACCTTAAAGAAAGACGTATTGCTTATTAATAATAATTACTATTTTCTAAATTGCAACAAAAAATGAAATTTTCCCGACCAAATATTGCCGAGCGGTCAAACCGCCGCAAAGCCGGCCGGGTCCACTCGATAAAACTCCCGGAACAACTCGTAGAGATTCGGATGCACTTCCTTCAAACGGATCGGTGAACAGAAAAAACTCTCCGTCGTCACCGCGAAAAATTCCGCCGCATTGGTCGCGCCATACCAGTCAAGCACGTCCGGCACCGCGTGCCGCGCCTCGGCCACCAGCTGGTCATATTCCGCTTTCATCAAGGTCCGCCATTCCAGAAAAATCGTTTTACCGTCCGGCAGCGGCGGAATGCCGTCGGCCGGACCGTTGAGCTGATCCAGTTGATGGGCAAATTCATGCAGCACCACATTGCTCCTGGTGTGCGGGTTCAGGCATTCCGAACGGACCTGCGACCAGGCCAGCACCAAACTGCCGTGCAGCCAGGATTCCCCCAGGCGGACACTTTCGGCACGCAAATGCACTTCGTTGTTGAACAGCGCCGGCTTCACCGGCACGACATAAGCATTCGGATAGATCAAGATGGAGTCCAGATCCGGATAGTCGTCGAGCTCCTTGCCCAACAGAAGCAGACAACCCATCGCGCCGATCATCACCTGCATCTCTTCAGTCACTTTCAGTCCGCCGCACCCTTCGAAAACCTTTTCATCGAGAAAAATCGCCAGCCGCCCGCGCAGCTCCCGGCGCAATTGATGCGGCAAACGCCGATACAACGGCAGCCGGTGCAGAATTTTCACCTGGCTCGGCGTAATCTGATGCTGCATCAGCCAGGTGCGCCGCCGCTTCCGGCGCCAGGAAACATACCAAACACCTCCGGCAATCACCAGACACAGCAGCAGTAAAAAAACAATCTCATACCAATCCACTACCGGTTCCTCCTGATCACTTTCTTAACAATAACCGGCCAAAGGGCAATAAGCAAATGAATCGATCGCAAAAAAAACAAATCAAACCGTTTCGGAAAAAAGTGCATATTTCTGCAATCAAAAGCTTTTCTCTATCGTAGCCAAATTGATCATCCTTTGCTATACTATGTAGGGAAATCCCAACCGGAACCATTTCCGAAACCATTCATTTTTTTAAGGAATTTTACATCATGGTATCCAAAGAGTGTCGGGCATTGAAACGGATGCGGGCCGGAGAAACAATCAGCTGTTTCAAATTCAACCTCGAAGGCGGCCGGATCGTCCAACAGATCGGCCAACTGAAATTATTCGACTGCCTGTGGAGCGATATGGAACACACGCCCAACGGCACAGCGGCAATCGAACAACAGGTGCTGGCGGCTCAAGCCTGCGATATGGATTTGATCGTCCGGGTCAAACGCGGTTCCTACAGCGATCTGGTGCTGCCGCTAGAAATGGATGCCGCCGGCATCATGGTGCCGCACGTCATGAGCGCCGCCGAAGCCGCCCGCATCGCCCGGCAGACCAAGTTTCATCCGATCGGCCGGCGGCCGCTGGACGGCGGCAACGCCGACGGCGGCTTCGGCCTGCTGCCGACTGAAGAATACACGCAATCGGCCAATGCCAACCGGATGGTGATCATCCAGATCGAAGATCCCGAACCGATGGCGGAGCTGGACGACATCTGCGCCACGCCGGGCATCGACATGATTTTTTTCGGCCCCGGCGATTACAGCCATGCCCTGGGCGTTCCCGGCCAGTTGGCGCACCCGGAAGTCAATGCCGCCCGTCAGAAAATCGCCGCATGCGCCACCCGGCACGGCAAACTGGCCGGCACCACCGGCAGCCCGGAATCGTTCGCGGAATACAGCCGGATGGGGTATCGGCTGGTCAACATCGGCTGCGATGTGCTCGGCCTCCGGCAGTATTGCGAAGGACTGGCCGCCCGGTTGAAAAAATAAAATTCCCCCCCCGGAAATCTCCGTTTTCACGCCCGGAGATTTCCGGTTATTCCGAGACTTCCTCCTCCGGCCAGAGCAGATGACGCTGGTCGAACCAGAGCGACAACAGGCTCATCAAATAAGCCAGCGATAAGGCAATATAACCGACCGCTTCCCAGCCGGCCCGAAAAGCATAACCGGCGCCGACGGTAATGCCGAGCGGCACCGCCCCGCTGATCAGCAACCGCCATTCGATCGTCAACAGCAATAAAACGATGAAATAAATCAGGTCGATGCCCGGCAGCCAGTAAAGAACGCGCGACACCCGGCAGCCGTCCCGGCGCAACAGTTCACCGGAAACGATGCCGCCGACGTAAACCAGCAGCATCAGCAGTGCCCCCGCCCCCCAGACCAGTTGATTATTTTTCTGGTACCCGTCGATGATGATCGGCAATGCCAGCGTATAAAACGTCAACAAAACGATCGCCAACCGCGCCGCAAACAGGCCGCGCAGCAGCATGACCAGGAAATAAAGACAATTGACCACCGGAATACAGGCACAAATCCCCAGAATTTTATTGAGTTTGCGATACTCCTCGCTGAACAGCTCCGGAACGGCTTCATCATCCGCCCGGGGAGCCGCTTTCCGCGCCGTATTTTTTTTCTTCGGCTCCGCCGGGCGGCCGCCCTCTTTCAGATGCTGCAAAGTTTCCAGCACCTGCCGGCAGGTCGCCTCGAATTCCGGATAGTTCAAATTTTCAATCAAGCCGTCGCCATGGGCCGCCTTGTTGCGGATCGAAGCGATATAATGCAGCCGGCTCACCGTTTCAGCCGGCAGCTTATGCTGCAATTCATCGGTGGCGGTATGCAGCCCGCCGGCTTCCGGCGAAGCACCCAGCTCCCGCAGCAGCGTCTCCAGCCGGCGCGCATAAACGATGATATTGCCGGTTTCCAGCGGCGACAACACCATTGCCGCCGGTTTCGCTTCCTCTTCATTCATGATGACAGCAACCCGTCACGCGCCATGCTGCGCAAACTTGCCGGACTGACGATCAGGTGGTCGATCAGGCGGATGTTCATCGCATTCAAGGTTTTTTCCACCGCCCTGGTCACCGCGATGTCCTCGTTGGACGGCAGGCAAACGCCGCTGGGATGGTTGTGAATCAGGATCACCGAAACCGCTTTGAGACGCAGACACTCTTCGACGATATTGCGCGGATAGACCGCCGCCCGGTCCACCGCGCCTTCGATACAGGCGAAATCGATGACGTGCGCCTGCGGATTCAAGTAAATGACCATGAAGGTTTCATGCCGGTTGGCGCCCAGTTTCATCCGGGCAAAATCGGCGGCGGCTTCCGGCGTGGCCAGCACATCGACGCTGCGCATCCGCTGTTCCAGATAAGCGCAGCAGAGCTCCCGCTGGCATTTGAGAAACAGCGCGACGTTCTCCCCCACCCACGGCACCTGGCAAAGCTCCTCCAGCGTGGCATCCAGCACGCCGGGCAATGACTCGAATTTCAGCAGCAGCGCCTTGGCAACCGGCTTGACATCCCGGCGCGGGATCGCATAGGTCAGCAGCAGTTCCAGTTTCTCATAGTCGTGCATACCGACAAAGCCGGTGCGTTTGAACCGCTCGCGCAATCGCTGCCGATGTCCTTTCTGCCAATCAAATTCCGTCATCTTCGTCCGTTCTCCCGTCTATTCGCGGCTTAAAAAAGTCAATACTTCAAAATGGGCGCTGCGCGGAAACATGTCGATCAGCCGCACCGTGCGCAGCCGGAAACCGGCCGATGTCAATTTACGCAGGTCGCGATACAGCGTCGCCGGATTGCAGGATATGTAAAGCAAGCCGCGCAGCGAACTGTCCATCACCGCCTGGACCGCCCGGGCCGCCAGGCCGGTCCGCGGCGGGTCGACGAGCAGCACGGCGCCGGCCGGCGCCTGCTTCAGCAGTTCCGGCAACCATGTTCCGGCATCCCCGGCAATCACCCGGCCATTGGCACACTGAAATTGTTTCAAATTGTATTCCGCCGCCGCGACCGCCGCCGCATCCAGCTCCACGCCGATCACCTCCGGCACGCCGGCCAGCGCCGCCGTCACCGTGAAAACGCCCGCCCCGCAATAAGCATCAATCAGTTGCGGCACCCGGAGCCGCTTCAGCCAGCTCGAAACCTCGCGCAGCAACGCCTGGCCGCCGGCCGGATTGACCTGAAAAAAACTGCCGGCCGGCACCGCAAAAGTGCCGGCTTCCAAAGACTCTTTCAGCCAACTCAAACGTCCCGGCGGCTGATTGCGCCAGTAAAGCGCCCCATTCCAGGCGGTATGGCGCAAAGTCAAACTCATGCGATCGTGCAAGGTATGGAAAAAACCGCGATCGGCACGCAGTTCCCGCAGCTTTTCATCGATGGCCGGAGCGGCCAGCGGGCAGGATTCGATGTCGATCACCGTCGTGTTATCTCGCCCGAAATAGCCGAGCAGCGTCTCCCCGCCGCGTTTCTGCACGTGCAGGACGATTTTGTTGCGGTAATGATAGGGGTCGGCCGGACCAATCGGCGTTTGCAGCACCGTTTCATTCCCCGGCGCGGCCAGAACGCCCTGCAGTTGATGACGCAACTGCTCCTGCTTGATTTCGCACTCCAGCGAATAGTCGAGATGCTGATAGCTGCAGCCGGGGCAACGGCCGAAATAGCGGCAGAGCGGCTCGACCCGCCGCGGGCTCTTCGTCAGAAATTCGATCACCTTGGCGCGGCAGTAATCGCTTTTGAGCTGGGTGATTTCGCCCAGGATCACTTCATGCGGCGCCACCCCTTCGACGAACACCACCAGCGCGCCCAGCCGAACCAGCCCCGCTCCGCCGAACACCACTTCCTGCACTTCCGCTTTAAAACGCTCTCCGACTTTCACGTCGTCCCTTTCCCAATTGCCCAACATTTGCTTTCGATTCCACAGTCATTCCATAATATACATTGAGCAAAGTTTATTTTCAGCCGGATCAACATAGAAAAAAGTAAAAAAAACATAATCACCGGATGAAATACGTTCCAAGTGGTGGTATGTTAATGGGCGGATGTTTTTCTGCCGAATTTTGAAATATTTATGGAAGGAGTACCATAGCATGCAGGTTCCTCTGTTGGATTTACAGATGCAATACCGGACGATCAAAGATGAAGTCCTCGCCGAAATTACCGATATCTGCGAATCGCAGCGTTTTATTCTCGGTCCCAAGGTGGAACAGTTCGAAGCGGAAGCCGCCAGATATTGCGGTACGCCGTACGCCTGCGGCGTCACGTCCGGCTCGGACGCGCTGATCATCGCCTTGATGGTCGAAAAAATCGGACCGGGCGACGAGGTCATCACTTCCCCGTTCACCTTCTTCGCCACCGTCGGCGCCATCGCCCGGGTCGGCGCCACGCCGGTCTTCGCGGATATCGATCCGGTGACCTTCAACATTGCGCCGGAAGCGATCGCCGCCAAAATCACGCCGAAAACCAAAGCAATCCTCCCGGTTCACCTGTTCGGCCAATGCGCCGATATGGATCCGATTATGGAATTGGCCCGCCGGCATAATCTCATCGTCATCGAGGACGCCTGCCAATCCATCGGCGCCGAATACAAGGGCAGACGGGCCGGCAGTATCGGCGATTACGGCTGTTTTTCGTTCTTCCCGAGCAAAAATCTCGGCTGTTTCGGCGACGGCGGGCTGGTGACCACCAACGACGAAGCGAAAGCGAAATTGCTGAAGATCTTCCGCAACCACGGCCAGAGCGGCACCTATATTCATCAATATGTCGGCGGTAATTTCCGGCTCGACGCATTGCAGGCGGCGGTTCTGTCGATCAAGTTGAAACATCTCGACAGCTGGACCGCCGGACGCCAGCATAACGCCGCCGATTACCGGCAACTGTTCGCCGCCTCCAAAATCGGCGATCGAATCGCGTTGCCGCAGGAAGCCCCCTACCCGGTTCGCCATATTTACAACCAGTTCTGCATCCGGGTCGCCGACGGACGGCGCGACGAATTGAAAGCCGGTTTGCAGGAGCGCGGCATCGGTTGTGCGATCTACTATCCGCTGTCGCTGCATCTGCAGGATTGTTTCCGGTCGCTGGGCGGCAAAACCGGTGATTATCCGGTCAGCGAAGCGGTTTCGCAGGATATTCTGGCGCTGCCGATCTATGCGGAGTCCAGCCATGAGCAGCGCGCTTATCTGGTTTCGGCAGCCGAGCAGATTCTCGGTTGATCGCCCATGGGAAAAAATCAAGAAAATGAGCGGGAATTCAAGCGCCAAAGCTATTTCCGCCTGCTGAATTATGCCAAGCCTTACCGCTGGCGGCTGATCATCGGCGTCACCGCCGGTTTGCTGGTCGGCGGCTCGCTGTTCCTGGCCATCATGCTGCTGCCGCAGTTGACGCAGGTTTTCGACTCCCAGCAGCCGCAGAATAACCCGGCGGTGACGGTTTCCGCCGCAACCGCCGAAGAGATCTGCCGGCAACTGGAGCAGAATCCAAACCGCAACCAGGCGGAGCGCATCCAACTGGTGGAAAACATCCTGGCGCCGCCGGAGGACGACCCGCAACTGGCCAAAATGCTCAAGCAACTGGAAAAGGCGGCGGAGCGTTATTATCTGCCGCTGAAAGTGGAAGGCTACAGCATTCACGTCACCTGGCCGATTGAGTTCTCGCTGCCGGTCAAGGGGGCCGACGACCGGATCGCCTGGCAGTTGTTCGCGCTGTATATGGTCGGATTCGTGCTGGCCTGGACGCTGAAAAACCTGGCCACCTATATCAACCGTTATTATACCCGCTGGGTCGGCGCCCGGGTGGTGGCCGATTTGCGCAACGAAGTGTTCCGCAGTCTGCTCAATCAATCGCTGCGTTTCTACGGCAAAATGGATATCGGCCACTTGATCAGCCGCTGTTCCAACGACACTTCGGCGATCGAATCGTCGGTTTCCAGCGTCATCGCCGACGCGACCCGCTGTCCGATTGAAATCCTCGCCTGCGTCGCCGCCACCCTGGTCGCCTGCCGCCAATACGACAATTACACGCTGTTGATCATTCTGGTGATCGGCATGCCGATGGTGATCCTGCCGGTCATCATCCTGAGCCGTAAAATCCGCAAGACCTATAAAGCGTCGTTCGCCAAAATTGCCGAAGTCATCTCCCGGATGCACGAGGTCTTCACCGGCATTCTGGTCGTCAAGGCTTACAACACCGCCGAGCGCGAGGAACAACGTTTCCGCCAGATCAACCGGAAATATTTCCGGACGATCGTCCATGCCTTGAAACTTCAACTGCTGATGGCGCCGCTGATGGAAGTGGTGGCGGTCGCAGCGACGCTGGTGTTCCTGCTCTACGCCTATCGCAGCGGCATCAAACTCGAACAGCTTGTCGCTCTGCTGGCGCCGGCCTTTCTGGCCTACGAGCCGATCAAGAACCTCTCCAAGGTGATACCGGAACTGCAGAAAAGCATGGCCGCCGCCGATCGTTATTTCGACCTGATCGACACCCATACCGCCCTGAGCGAGAAGGCGGACGCCGTCGAGCTGCAAAACTTCAACGACCGGATCTCCTTTCAGCATGTCGAATTCGCCTATGCCGACCATAAGATTCTCGACGACATTTCCTTCGACATTCCGAAGGGCAGCGTCGTCGCCGTCGTCGGCGAAACCGGTTCCGGCAAAACGACGATCGCCAATTTGATCGCCCGCTTTTACGATGTCGACCGCGGCAGCGTCACCATCGACGGCGTCGATGTCCGTGATTTCAGCCTCGCTTCGCTGCGCCGGCACATCGGCATCGTCACCCAGGATGCCATCCTCTTCAACGATACGATTGCCAACAACATCGCTTACGGCTGCCCCAACGCCAGTCCGGAAGCGATCGTCGAAGCGGCCAAACAGGCCAACGCCCATCAGTTCATCGTCGACGGCCATCACACCGAAGGTTACGACACCGAAGTCGGCGAAAAGGGGTTCAAACTCTCCGGCGGCGAAAAGCAGCGGGTGGCCATCGCCCGGGCGATTCTCAAGAATCCGCCGATTCTGATCCTGGATGAGGCGACCAGCGCGCTGGACACGGTGACCGAACGACTGGTGCAGGATGCCTTGAACCGGGTGATGAGCAACCGGACGGTCTTCGCCATCGCCCACCGGCTGAGCACCATTCAAAACGCCGACCTGATCATCGTTCTGAAAGACGGCAAAATCATCGAACGCGGCACCCATGCGGAACTGCTGGCGCTGGACGGGGTTTACAAGCAACTGCATACCACCCAGTTCGGCGGCAACTGACCGGCAGGAATCCCTGTCGCGGCGAGCCGGGGAAAATATCGCCGGCCCGCCGCTCAAGATGAAATCGGTCGGGCGACAATTTCCAGCAATCGCCGGGCGACCGTCAGTTTGTCGGCCAGCGGAATTTCAATTTGCCGGCCGTCCCGGCTCAGCAGCGTAATCGCGTTGGTATCGACGCCGAAGCCGCTGACGGCGGACCGTACATCGTTGGCGGCGATCCAATCCAGGTTTTTACGTTCCAGCTTGCCCTGCGCGTTGGCCAGCAGATCGTCCGTTTCGGCGGCGAAGCCGACCAGAACCTGGCCGGGCCTTTTCCGCTGTCCCAGCGATTGCAGGATATCTTCGGTCCGCTCCAGTTCCAGCACCAGTTTGCCGGGCAGCTTTTTCAGCTTGTAATCAACCGCCGTCAACGGCCGGTAATCCGCCACCGCCGCCGCCATGATGATCAGCCGCGCCGACGGCGCCAGACGATGAACCGCCCGGGCCATCTCCGCCGCCGACTCCACGTCGATCAACGCCACGCCCTCCGGCGGCGTCAACGCAGTCGGACCGCTGACCAGGACGACCCGGAACCCGGCTTCCGCCGCCGCTTGCGCCAGCGCATAGCCCATCTTGCCGCTCGACCGGTTGGACAGGAAACGCACCGCATCGATCTTTTCCCGGGTCGGCCCGGCGGTGATCAACACCGTTTCGGCCGTCTTATTCATGCGTGTCCTTCCGCGTTTCCGGATGCGCCTGGGCATACATGGTGAAATATTGGACCGGATATTTATTGGGATGGCGCAGCAGCCGGCATTCCGGACACATGAAATCGTTGATGCCGTAAATCAACGCCGTCGCCGGCGAACGCCGGATGACCACTTCGCCGCCTTCCGGAATTTCGATGATATCGGGAGAATTGTCGGCCACCATGCAGCCGGGGCCGCGAATGATCTGAATCCGCACCTGGACCGTATCCGGCAAAACCAGGTGATTCACCTCTTCGGTGCTGTTGCTGAAAGCCAAACCGATTCCCACCCGGAACAGGCTGTGGGTGATGCTGCGGTAATAAGCCGTGCTGCCGTGGACCGTCGCCAACCCGACGCCGTCGCCGACAATTTCATTGGCGTACAACTCGTCGTCAATCCAGACCCGGTAGCGCAGCGCGCTGACCCGTTCCCGATTGTGGATGAAAATATCGTTGAGCGCCCGCACCTCCCGCGCCTCGAAACTGCCGCTCAACAACGGCAGGATATGCAGAGGCGTCAAACCGGCCTGAAAGGCGGCCAGTTGCCGGTCGTAGCGGTGACGCCCGCACAATGGCGCGGTCGCCGCATCCCGGATCGGCCAGACCGGCAATTCGGGAAACCGCCGCACCGCCTGCAGCAAGGTGCCGTCGCCGCCGTGCGCCACCACCAGTTGCGGCGCCGCGTCCGTCCCGGCCAGGCCGATGGAGGCCAGGCCCGGCGCGATATCGGCCAGATTTTTACCGATCAATCTGATATTCATGCCGTCGTTCCGTTTTTTTCAGAGAGTTTACATTTGGCGATCAAAGCATACAACACCGCCGCCGCCGCATTGCCGACATTGATCGATGCCTTGGCGCCGAACATCGGCAAACTGACCACGCCGTCGCAAACGGCCAGCGTTTCCGCCGCCACGCCGAGCGCCTCGTTGCCGAACACCAGCGCCAGCGGAAACCGATAGTCGAATTCCCAGGCCGGCACGCTGTTGTCGGTGCATTCGACCGCCAACACCTGCCGGACGCCTTCCCGGCGCAGCAATTCCACCGCCAGCAAAGAACTTTCCACGCTGCGGCACGGCACCAGCCGGTCGGTTCCCATCGCCGTTTTGGCCAGTTTGGGATGCGGCGGCGACGGCGTATAGCCGCAGGCAATGATCTCCCTGGCGCCGACCGCTTCGGCCAGCCGGAAAATATTGCCGGTATTGTGCGCGCTGCGCAGCCGGTCGAGCACCAGCGTGATTTCAAATGGTCCGCTCATTCTTCCCGTCCAATTCCACTTTCGGCAAACACTTTTTATAAAATTACAGTGACAACGGCGACTTGTCCAGTCGGGGATTCGGGAAAAATAGGAGATTGTAACATCGGCGGGTAATCGTTTTCTGATGATTAATAGACGATTTGTCCAGATCATGGCAATTGTTTTTCTCCCGAATTTTTTGTATACTAATGATAAGATCCGATATCGCAATCAATTCACAACAGGAGTGCCATTTATGAATCATCCCGTTCGCCGTTTTTTCTCCGGCTTGCTGGCCGTCGGCCTGCTGGGCGGCTGCTGTCAGCCCTGCCGGGGAGCCGAACCGCCGGAACCGATGCTCGGCGGCTATTTCACCTACAGCATGCCGGTCGACGAAGTTCGTTACGACACCTACAATTTCGTCTTTCAAGCTTTTCTGAACGCCAACCGGGACGGCGTACTGCAACTGGACGAACGTTATCTGCCTTATCCGGAGCTGGTCGAACAGGCGCATAAAAACGGCGCCAAAGTGATCGTCTCGCTCGGCGGCGGCGGCTTCGGCGATTTTCCGGTCATCCTCGAAACACCGGAAAAGCTCCGCAAATTCGCCGATGCCATCGTCGATTTCGTCGACCGGAACGATTATGACGGAGTCGATCTGGACTGGGAACTGCCGCGGACGCCGGAGGATGGGGAACGCTGGAAAGAGCTGATGATCACATTGCGCCTGAAACTCGACAAAACCGGCAACGAAAAAGGCCGCAAAATGTATTTGACTTCCGCGCTGCCGGCCGGTGAATGGGCCTATGAATTCATCGATAAAGCGGTGCTGCGGACCTGTCTTGATTACATCAATGTCATGTGTTACGACCACAATTGGGGCAAAGCCGCCTATCATGCGCCGCTGTTCGCCGACCCGGAGGATCCGCTGCACGACAGCACGGTCGAAGGTTTGGAATATCTGGAAAAAGTCGTCGGCGTGCCGCGGGCCAGACTGTCAGTCGGCGTGCCGTTTTACGGCAACACTTACCGCCACACCCCGCGCTTCGCCAAAGCAGAGGACGACAACTGGTTCGACGACTCCTATGCGTCGATGATATCCCGCAGCGACGGCTGGAAAAAGGTCTACGAACCGAATTCCAAGGGCACCTGGTATTTCTCGCCGGACGGCAGCCAGATCATGACGCTCGACAGTCCGCAGAGCATTTATGAAAAAACGCAGTGGGCTTTGAGCAACGGTTACGGCGGCGTGTTCTGCTGGGCGATGGTGCATGACCGGATGCCGGACGGCAGCCGGCCGTTGACCGATGCGATGAAAAAGGCCGCCGAGACCCGCAACCTCGAATGACCTCGACGGGCTTCGCCGAGGCAACCGGCCGCCGGCAGCACTGCCGGCGGCTGATTTATTCTCATCCTTTACCGCTCTTTCCATCGACAGGATAGTTCAAATTGAAAACGACGACATCTCCCACCCTTTACCAGTGCGGCACTCTGCGCTATACGCTCGGCGGCCTGGCGCTGGCCTTCATCTGGTTTCTCCTGGGCGCTTTCTGCTACAGCTTGACCGTGGCAATCGTGCCGGCGCTGGTGCCGTTGAAGCTGAAAGCGCTGCACGCCGCCGACTGGCAGATCAGTACGATCATGACCGCCATCGGCGGCATCTTCAACATGACCATCTGCCCGATGGTCAGCTTCAAAAGCGACCGCTACCGCAGCAAATGGGGACGGCGCATTCCGTTCATTTTAAAAACGCTGCCTTTTTTCTGCCTGGCGCTGGCGCTCTTCGCCTTCGGCGACGAAATTTCGGCATTCGTGCAGAAGAACGTCGGACTGCTGGCCGGCATCGCGCCGACGACGATCACCATCGGCGTCATCCTGGTCATCATGGCGCTCTATCAATTCTTCTTCATGTTCGTCGGTTCGGTCCTCTGGTATATCCCCAACGACATCACCCCGCCGCAATTCCTGGCCCGCATGAACGGCCTGTTTTCCATCGTCAACACGGCGGCGGCGGCCATCTTCAATTATTTCATCTTCCGCCACGCCGAAACCCATTACCGGGAGATCATGCTCGGCGGCGCCGTCGTCTACGCGATCGGCGTCGGCATCATGTGTTTCATGCTGAAGGAAGGAGAATATCCGCCGCTGAGCGAAGAGGACAAACGGCAGAGCAACGGCATCGCCGGAGTCATCACTTTCCTCAAAGAGAGTTTTTCCCACAAATTTTACTGGCTGCGTTTCGGAATCACCGCGATGACGGCCATCAGCGGGCTCATCTACGTTTTCGGCATTTTTCTCTCGCAGGAAATGGGCATGAGCCTGACGGACATCGGCAATTTCAACTTCGTCAACGGCATCGCCTCGCTGATCATCGCCGCAATCCTCACCTATTTCGCGGCTATTTTCATCGACAGTTGGCATCCGGTGCGCATCACGCTGTACGGCGCATTCTTCGTCTCCTGCAGCATGCTGGTCGGCTGCAAATATCTGTTCCTCACGTTTCCGGTCGGCGTCTATTTTTACAGTACGCTGGCGGTCGGAATGATCGGGGCCCTGCTCGGCGCGATGCTCGGCACCGCGTTATGCCCGGCCGAAATGCTGATGTTCCCCAAATCCCGTTACGGTCAATTCTGTTCGGCCCAGGCGCTGCTGCGCTCCGCCAGCACGACGATCTTCGGCGTCATCGCCGGTCTCTTTCTCGACGGCGTCAAATATTTCTTCCCGGAAACGCCGAACTACGCTTACCGGTTCGGCTTCCTCTGGGAATTCGGCTGGACGATACCGATCCTGATCATGTCCTACTACATGTACCGCGAGTGGCAGGCGCTCGGCGGCGCGCGCGGTTTCAAGGCCCCGGCCCCCTGGTCGCCGGGAAAATTTGAATCGATGCCGATTGCCAAAACCATCGGTCCCCGGCTGAAATGCCTGCAAATCACCTTCTGGCTGTTCGACTTGAATCTGCTGCTCTCGCTGGCCGGCGCCGGCTTCATGGCCTATTGGGCCTACCGCAACGGCGCCGGCGCCGACGGCCGCTATCTGCTCTGGGCGGCCGTCCCAGCGGCGACAGTCACCTACCTGATCTGGCAATGGGTCCGCCGCGGCATCATGGCCGACATTCGCGCCAGCCGGGCGGGCCGCCCGCTGCGCAACGGCATCCCGCATCACGGCATCCTGCTGATCGTGGCAATCAAACATCTGCTGCTGTTCGGCATCTGTCTTTATCAGGCCTGGGCCGCCGTTTTCTACCAGATGGACAAAGGAGCCACCATCGTCTGGCTGAATGAAATTCTGATTAACCTGACATTGATCGGCGCCATCTATGTCATCTGCCGGATGGAACGCGGCTATTCGACGGAACTGGAACCGGAATAGACCGCCCTAAAAAACATCCGCCGGTGTCCGCTTCCGGGCACCGGCGTTTGTTCTCCTGTCACTTGTCGACAGCCACCAGCACCAAGCCGGAAACGATCAGCAGCAGTCCGACCAGTTTCGGCGGATCGCGCCGTTCGGCAAACAGGATGATGCCGAGCACCGCTCCGACCGGAATGCTCAATTGCCGGAATGCGGCGACATAGCTGACATTCGGCACCAGGCTCATCGCCGTCAGAATCAGCGAATAGTCGAAACTGGTCATCAAACCGGCGCAAAACGGCGTTTTCCACGAATGTCTGAGAATTTCCCGCAATTTTTCCCGTTCCGGACGGCAGCACAGCACATACGGCGTCAGAAAAAGAAAGATGAACAGCATCGTCAGCGCCAGGTACAGCGGACCGGTAATGTATTGCGAAGCGACCAGCCCGCTGTCATTCAGGCGTTTCATCGCTTCATTGTCGATGACGGTATAGCCGACGGTGCAGAAAGCGGCAATCACGACGAACAGCAGTCCGATGTTGACGTAATCCTTCAAATGCAGCAACTGGCGGAATCGCGGCAGCGGCAGAAAAATGCAGCCGACGAAAATCAATATCATACCGAGGCAGGCCGGATAGCCGAGTTCTTCGCCGAGATGCAGCGAACGGATCACCAACGGGATGATCAATACCGGCAGCGAGCGGGTGATCGGGTAGGCGATGCTGATTTCCGACAAGCGATAGGCATTGCCGAGGCAGGCATAATAAACCGCCTGGATGAATCCGGTCGCCGCCAGCGCCAGCCAGATAAACGCCGGCAAATTGACGATGGCATTCCAGCCCAGGAAATAAAACGGCGACAATACGGCAATCGAGCAGACCGCCACGATGACGAAGAAAGCCGCCGACGGATTTTTGGATTTACAGAGCAAATTCCAGCCGGAATGGGTAAAAGCGGTGACGCAGATCAGGAGAATGGCGATGAGACTCATAGCATTTTTTCTTTCAATCGTTTTCCTTTTGCCCTATCACAGTAACCGGAAAATTCAGGAATACAAGCAAATCTATTTTGTCGAACTTTTCAGACAATTTCATAAAATATGCAGTAATATTGCCTGTTTTTTGTCAAAAAACGCCGATAAAAACGTTCTTCTCCGCCAGTTCCATCCGCCTCCGCACCGTTTGAACCGCCGTTTGTCGGAAAAAAATAACAAGAAAAAAACCGCTTGGGCCCAATGCGCAAGCGGTTTGAACTCGTCAGGCGTTCACGCCATGACAACCCCAATTATTTCAATTCGATGCTCCGGGTAAAAGCGATATCTTCCGAAGAGGTGCCGACGTAAAGCTTGAAAATCCCCGGCTCGATCATCCATTGCCGCGCATCCGGCGACCAGAAGGCGAAATCGCGCCAGTTCAAACTCAACTCGACCACGCTGGATTCACCGGCATCGAGCAGCACCTTGCCGAACCCTTTCAACTCCTTCAACGGTCGCGGCACGCTGCACGCTTCATCCCCGACATAGAGCTGCACCACTTCCGTCCCGCAGCGTTTGCCGACGTTGGTCACCCGAACCGCCAGTTTCACCTGCGGCGACGACGCCTCCGCCGATACCAGCTCGAAATTCTCCCAGTCCAGCTTGAATTTGGCATAGGACAAACCGAAGCCGAACGGAAAACGCACCGCCGCCGGCGCCCGGTCGAAATGCCGGTAACCGACAAAGATTCCCTCATCATAATCGACATGCGGATCGTCGCCTTCGCGGACGCCCGGATAGTTGCCGTTGGCGTGGCAGGGGTAATCGCTCAACCGCCGCGCCCAACTGACACAGAGCTTGCCGCCCGGGAAATTGTCGCCGAACAAGACATCGGCAATCGCGTTGCCGCCCTCCATGCCGGCATACCAGGTTTCCAGCAACGCCGACACCTGGTCGATCCACGGTTCGACGTTGACAACCGAACCGTTGGTCAGCACCACCACCGTATTCGGATTGACCGCGGCGATCCGCTGAATCAACTCCGATTGCGGGCCGATCAGCTCCAGATCCGGAATGTCGGCATCCAGCACATTGCCGAACCCCATCGCTTCCTTGTCATACAGATGGCTGGTGCCACCGCAAAAGATGACCACATCGGCCTGTTCCGCCAGCGCCACCGCTTCGGCCGCCATCCTTTCCTGATCGCCGGGAGCGCTCCACAACAGTTTGAACTCCGGATTCGGCAATTCGGCCACCAGCTCAATGTCGAGCGCATACCGCCGGCCGGCAACGGCCTCGAAACGGTATTCGCCATGCACCAACTGGGCATTGTGGCTGGAATCGATGACCTCCTTGCCGTCGATTTTCAACCGGACGCGGGAGTGCAGCACACTGACCTGCAGTCTGGCCGGCCCGCCGGACGCCGGCGTCAGGAAGCCATGCCACCGGGCGGTAAAATCCTTGCTCGGCAAATCGGGATGGCGCGCCACCGCCACCTGCAGATGTTCCGACCAGAAGTGATTCATATTTTCATCGATCAGGGTCAGGAAGGGGTTCGCTTCACAAACCCGGCCGTCTTCGCCATTGTGAAAATACTCCACCTGCAGACCGCGCCGGCCGTCCGGCGTCCGCAGCAAATCCGTCGGAATGACCGCCGCATTGGCAAACACGCAGCCCGGCGCAGGGAGCCCTTCGACTTTGCCTTCACAATAGTTCCGGAGGCCGGCCAGCGGCGTGATTTCGTAAGCCGGATGCCCCGCGCCGGCCCCGCCGCAATTCTGCAGGGGGCCCATGCTGTGCTGATAATCGGCATTCGGCCCGATCACCGCAATCTTCCGGTATTGATTGACATTCAGCGGCAACAAATTTTCGCAATTTTTCAACAGCACCATGCCCTGCGGCGCCAGATTGCGGGCAATCCGATGGTGGCGCGGCGTATCGACTTCCCCTTTCGAACGCTCCTCCGGCGGGTCCAGCAGCTTGACCCGCATCATCAGCCGGATCACCCGGCGCACCTTCTCGTCAATCAGCGATTCCGGAATTTCGCCGGCCTGTACCAGCTTGAGCAGCGGCTCGCCGAAGATCGAGTCGAGCCCCTGCCCCATCTCCAGATCCAGTCCGCCGAGCGCACAACTTCTGGCATCATGGGCGCCGCCCCAATCGGAAACCATCACGCCGTCAAACCCCCATTCGTCTTTGACGATCTCCTGCTGAGTCTGGCGGTTCGCCGAGGCATAGACGCCGTTGATCCGGTTGTAGCTGGACATCATCATCCACGGCGACGACTCTTTGGTAACGATCTCGAACGCCGTCAGATAAAGTTCCCGCATCGTCCGTTCATCGACGTTCGAACTGCCGACGGTACGGCAAATTTCCTGGTTGTTCAACGCCAGGTGCTTCGGCGTCGCCGCCGTCCCGGCGTCCTGGCAGCCTTCAATATATCCCGCCGCGATCTTGCCGGCCAGCACCGGGTCCTCGCCGTAATATTCGAAGTTGCGGCCGTTCAGCGGCGTCCGGAAAATATTGAATCCGGGCCCCAGACTGACATAATTGCCGACGCCGCGCGATTCCCGGCCGATGACGGCGCCGAATTCATAAGCGGCCTGCGGATCCCAACTGCAGGCCAGCGAAATGCCGCACGGCAACGCCGTCGTATGCCGGCCGTCCTCCAGCCGGACGCCCTGCGGACCGTCCGCCATCTCCATCCGGCCGATCTGCAGACGGTCGATGCCGCCGATCTCCATATAGCTGCAGCCGTGGCACAGGCTGATTTTTTCTTCCAGAGTCAGGCGGCCGAGCAAATCTTCCACTCTGCTTTCCATGTCCAGATCGCTGTTCAAATAAGGATACATCGTCCTCTCCTTGGCAAAGGGTTATTTCGTTTTTGTTCCAAGATATCACCGGGCCGGCGGAAATTCAAACCGGATGGCCGTGCAAATCCCAGCTTTGACCAATAATATGATCGAATAGTCAATTATTCACTTTGTCAACCGGTCGAAACGATGCTAAATTACCGGGATTACAACCAGGAAAACAAACGGGAATGAAAATGAGCGATTGCGTGGAACAACCTGCCCGGACGGCCGGCGGCGCTTTGAAAAAAAATCTGCTGTTCGCCGCCAAAATCCTGCTGGCGGCCGGCATCATCTGGTGGCTGATCGCCGCCAACCGGGAAAAATTCCTGGAGAATCTGCAACTGTTCAATTATTACTGGCTGATTCCGGCCGGTCTGGCCTACGCTTCCCACATGGTCGTCAGCGCCTGGCGCTGGTATGAGCTGGCCAAAGTCATCCGCGTCCGGCTCTCCTTCCCGGAAGCGTTGTCGTTGACGATGCAGGCCTATTTCTATTCGCTGGTCATTCCCGGCGGCGCCATCGGCGGCGACGTCGCCCGGGTCGCCGCCCTGACGCTGCGGTCGCCGAAAGGCGCCAAGGCGGAAGGAGCCTTCACCGTGCTGATGGACCGGATCATCGGCATGGTGGCGCTGTTCGTGCTGGCGATCGTCATCTGCCTGGCCACCCTGCCGATGCTGATGCGGGTCAATCTGCCGATTCCCGATTATACGACGACCGACGGGGTCCGCATTCTGCTGATCGTCGGCTTACTGGCGCTCTGCCTGGCCGGATTGGCGGCCATGCTGGTGCTGTTCTTTCACCGGCCGTTGAGCCGGATCCGGCCGGTCGGCCACTTGATGCAGTGGGGCGATGCCCATACCGACGGCATGGTCAGCCGGATGACCGCCGCGCTCGACCTGTACCGCCGGCGCTGGAAGCTGCTGATGGGGTTGACGGTGGTCAGCATTTTCTTCATTCATATCATGACGGTGGTGGCTGTCGGTTTCATCATCTGCGGACTGGGCCTGTTCCATTTCGACTATCTGGCCGTTTTGTCGGCCGTCACCATCGGCAATATCGCCGGTCTGATTCCGTTGACGATGTCCGGCATCGGTTTGCGCGACGTGACGATCTGCGAACTGCTGAACGCCGGCGGGGTCGAACAGGGCGTCGTCATCCCGGTCATGTACACGTTTCTGATTCTGATTTTCAATATTTTCGGCGGGTTGTTCTTCATTTTCGACCCGGGAGCGCGAACCAGGTAAACCAGGCAATTTTCAAGTTTTCCGAGGACGATGAACGACGCATTACAACTGGAAATGAATTTCGGCACTTCGGCCAACCGCTGGCGCGAGTGTCTGAACAACGGTATTTTTTCGCTGTTGATCGAACACAGCGCGCCGGGCCGTGACACCGATCCCGGCGCCGCCTCCGAACGGCTGGCGGCGCTGGAATATGCCGTCCTGAGCCGGACGGAGCTGCCGTGTTCGCTGGCGATCACCGACCGTTACAGTTTCACCGACTGCTGGCGGACGGCGGAATACGCCGCGGCGCTGGCGCCGGAAATGCGCGACCGCCACGTCCTTTATCTGAGCGGGCGCGGGACGACGCCGCAGGAGATGCGGGAACTGCTGAGCCTCTGCGCTTCGGCCGGCGTCTTCAATGTCGTGCCGGTGACCGGCGACCGCTTTCCCGATGAGGATGAGCGCGCCACCCGGCAGCGCTGTTTCACCGAAGACGTCCATGTCCTGAAGCAATTGCAGGAGACCGAGCACTCGCCCTTCTTCCCGGGCTGCGTGGTCAACCCGTTCAAATACAAGCCGTACGACATGTTCATGCAGTATTTCAAACTGATCAAAAAACTGAACTGCGGCGCCAATTTCATCATGGTGCAGGCCGGCTGGGACATGGCCAAACTGCAAGCGCTCCGCTGGTATTTGAGCTATCGGAACCTGGAATACCCGACTATTGCCCGGCTGATCCTGCTGACGCCGGAACGGATGGATAAAATTCTCAACGGCGCCTGGCCCGGCATCCATATTTCCAACGACCTGCAAAACAGTCTGCGGAAAGAATTGAGCTATTCCGCCAAGCAATTCGAAGCGGCGCAATGGCAGCGTCTCGCGTTGCAGGCAGCCGGCTGCCGGCTGCTCGGCTACAGCGGTATTCAACTGGCCGGCGTCGATACGCCGGACAAAGTCAAAATCGCCGTCCGCCGCGTCAGCGAAGCGCTGCGCGAATACAGTTCCTTCGAACACTGGATCACCGAGTACCAGTCCTATATGGCGCGGGCGGAAATGGCGCCTTTCACGAACAGTTTTTACCTGTTCGACCAATTGCTGACCCGCCCGTACCTGGACAATACGCCGCGGCTGCTCAACTTCAGCCGCCCGGAACTTTCCGGCCGGGAGCGGTTGGGCTATCATCTGCGCCGCTTTCTGTTTCCCAGCGCCGACCGCCAACCGGCCGGCGACCGGCGGTTGCTGAAAAAATTGTTCGCCGGCTGTTCCGGCTGCCGACGCTGCCGGCTGCCGCAGACGTTTTTCGTCTGCCCGGAGCGTTGTCCCAAACGGTTGTCGAACGGTCCGTGCGGCGGCTCGACCCCGCGCGGCATGTGCGAGCTCAACCCGCACCAGGAGTGCATCTTCAGCCGGGTGATGGCGTACGCCGAGTGGCAGCAGGCGCTCAACGTATTGGAAGAACAATATATCGAAATGCCGTTTCAGGAAAAAACGCAATCTTAACAATAATTTGGAAGCAAAGGATTTCATCAATATGGCCAAAGGTACCGTCGTACAGAAAATCATCGACCGCAATTATGTCTCCGGCGACAAGTGCATTGGTCGGCCGGTCGCCATCCGCATCAACCAGACCTTGACCCAGGACGCCACCGGCACGATGGCTTATCTCGAACTGGAGGCGATGAACGTCCCGCAAGTGAAAACCGAACTGTCCGTCTCCTACGTCGACCACAATATGCTGCAGAACGGGCCGGAAAATCGCAACGATCATTTGTATCTGCAATCGGTGGCCGCCGCCAAAGGAGTTTATTTCTCCGCTCCCGGCAACGGCATCTGTCATCAACTGCACCTGGAACGCTTCGGCATTCCGGGCAAAACCCTGCTCGGTTCCGACTCGCATACGCCGACCGGCGGCGGCATCGGCATGCTGGCGATCGGCGCCGGCGGCCTCGATGTCGCGCTGGCGATGGCCGGCAGACCGTTCCATATTCCCTACCCGAAAGTGATCGGCGTCAAACTGACCGGGACGCTGTCGCCGTGGTGCGCCGCCAAAGACATCATCCTGAAACTGCTGTCGATCCTGACCACCAAAGGCAATGTCGGCAGCATCGTCGAATATTTCGGTCCCGGCGTCGCCACTTTATCGGTGCCGCAACGCGCCACCGTCACCAACATGGGGGCGGAGCTGGGCGTCACCACATCGGTTTTCCCGTCCGACGAACGGACCCGCGAATTTCTGGCGGCCCAGGAGCGGGCGACGGATTTCGTCGAACTGTCGGCCGACCGCGACGCCGAATACGACCAAGTCATTGAGATCGCACTGGATGAACTCGTGCCGCTGGCCGCCTGCCCGTCCAGCCCGGACCACATCAAAACCGTCAAGGAGCTGAATCATCTGCCGGTCGGCCAGGTGATCATCGGCTCCTGCACCAACAGCTCCTACCGCGACCTGGCGCTGGTCGCCGCCGTGCTGAAGGGCCGCCGGATTCATCCGAACGTCACTTTCGCCATCGCGCCGGGCAGCCGCCAGGTGCTGGAAATGCTCGCCCGCAACGGCATGCTGGCCGACATCATCGCCTCCGGCGCCCGCATTCTGGAGAGCGGCTGCGGACCGTGCATCGGCCAGGGCCAGAGTCCGGCCAACGACACCGTCAGCGTCCGAACGTTCAACCGCAATTTCGCCGGCCGGACCGGCACCAAAGGCGACCAGGCTTACCTGGTCAGCCCGGAAACGGCGGTTGCCGCCGCTCTGACCGGCAACCTGACCGATCCGCGCGAACTGGGCATCGACTGTCCGGTGATCGAAGAGATCAGCCATTTCCTGATCAACGACAATATGATCACGCCGTCGGGCCGGAATCCGGCGGCGGAGATCGTTCGCAAGCCGACCATCGGCGAACCGCCATTGAATACGCCGCTGCCGGACGCAATCGACGGCGAAGTGGTGATCAAAGTCGGCGACAAGATTACCACCGACCACATCATGCCGGCCGGAGTACATTTGAAGTTGCGCAGCAACATCCCGGCCTACTCCAAAGTCGTCTTCGAATGTTTCAACACCGAAGGCCAGCCGACCTTTGCCGAACGGGCGGCGGCGGTTCGCGACCGCCATCACCACGGCATCATCGTCGGACGCGACAGCTACGGTCAGGGTTCCAGCCGCGAACACGCGGCGATTTGTCCGATGTACCTCGGCATCAAAGCGGTGATCGCACTGGCGATCGAACGGATTCACCGCGCTAATCTGGTCAATTTCGGCATCCTGCCGCTGACCTTTGCCGAAGCGGCGGATTATGACAAAATCGAGGCCGGCGACGCGGTGAAAATCGAAAATATCCGTGAGCAATTGCAGAATTCCGCGGTGCCGATCGTCGCCAGAGTCGTCAAGCCGGCCGGCGAAACGCTGGAAATCGAGTTGAACCGTCAACTGGCCGACGAGGATGTCCGGATCATTCTGGCCGGCGGCATGCTCAATTGCGCGAAATGACTTCCGCAGGGTTATTTGACCGGCTGCCGCCGGGCTGGCGGAGCGGTTTGAACGCGCTGGTGCCGACGGAAGTGCTGCAGTCGCTGGCGGCGTTCGTTCAGGAGGAGCGCCGCCAGCATACGGTCTTTCCGCCGGAAGAGTGTTGTTTTGCCGCCTTCGAACCGCTGCAGCCGGACGCGGTCAAGGCGGTCATTCTGGGCCAGGATCCTTACCATGACGATTTTCAGGCACACGGCCTGGCCTTTTCCGTTCCGGACGGCGTTAAAATTCCGCCCTCGTTGCGCAATATTTACAAAGAACTGGCCGATGACCTCGGCTGCCCGGCACCGCAATCCGGCAGTTTGACCGGCTGGGCCAGCCAGGGCGTGCTGCTGTTGAACACCGTGTTGACGGTTCGCGCCCACCAGGCCAATTCCCATCAAAAGCACGGCTGGGAGACTGTAACCGATGCGGCAATCCGGCTGGTCAGCGCCGAAAGTCCGGGAGCGGTATTTCTGCTGTGGGGAACGCCGGCCCAGAAAAAACGTCCGCTGATCGATGAAAACAAGCATCTGGTACTGGCCGCCGCCCACCCCTCGCCGTTATCGGCCTACCGCGGCTTTTTCGGCAGCCGGCCTTTTTCGCAGGCCAACGCCTGGCTCGCCGCCCACCGCGGCGGCGGCATTGACTGGCAACGCACAACTACAGGAGGGCGATGATGGAATCGAATGTCTACCGTTCGCTGGCCCGGACGATGATCGAAGAGGCGCGTGCCGCCGGTTATCTGAACGGCCCGCTGAGCGTCATCAGAGAGTTGGTCGACAGCGAGGAAAAACTTTTCCGGCTTCTCTTCGAATCGATGGCCAGACAATTGGAACAGGAGCACCGGACGGAATTTTCCGAAGCGGAAGTTTTGTCGCTGTTCACTTATGTTTACGCCAAGGCGGCCGAAGCGGTCGCCAGTCATTGCACCCATACGCCGGTGACCTTCGACGCGTCCGGCATGTTCGACGGCAAGGTGCCGCTGTATGCCGGAGACGGGCTGGTCGGCCATTTCAAATCGCTGAATTTTCCCGGCGACATGACCGATGCGTTCCAGCGCTGGCATGCCGCCGCCGAAGCAAACGGCGAAACAGCCGGAGCCGACCCGCTGTTGCTGTTGTTCGAAGCATTAAAATGGACCTGGCGCATCAGCATCCACCTGGCGGTGGAATTTCTCGAAGCGCACGGCCATAAATTTCAGGAACAGGAGATGAAGTGATGATGAAAGATTTTTTGACGGATATCGCACCGGAAGAGTTCAATTGCCGGATTTTTCAATTGCTCAGCAAACGCTGGATGCTGCTGGCGGCCGGCGACCTGGCCGCCGGCAAATTCAACGCGATGACGGTCGGCTGGGGCATGATGGGAACGATGTGGAATCTGCCGGTGGTGACGGCGGCGGTGCGGCCGCAGCGCCATACGCTGGAATTCATGAACGAATACGAAACCTTTACGCTGAGCGCGTTTCCGGAATCCTGCCGGGCGATTCTCGCTTTCTGCGGCAGTCACTCCGGTCGGGACGAAGATAAATTCGCCGCCTGCAATCTGACCCTGGCGGCGGCCTCCCGGGTGGCGGCGCCGGCCTTTGCGGAAGCCGAATTGGTCATCGAATGCCGGAAGATCTATATCGATAAGCTGCTGGGCAAAAATTTCCTGGAGAAATCCATCCTCAAGGATTGTTATCCTCAACGGGATTTTCATCATTTGTTCATCGGTTCCGTCGTCCACATTTCCGGTACGGAAGCCTATCGCCATAACAGGGAAAACGACGAAAAGGCCGGAGCGTGAAGATGAAGATCGATCTGGCCGCCATCCGTCCCGTCCTGGAAGACATGCTGCTGCAAAATATGGAAGGCACAATGACCGGCGGTCAAATCGCTGTCGACCGCGAAGGCAAGCTAGTTTCCTCCTCCGGCAGCCGCCGGTCGGGCTGGTCGCACGTCTTTCTCGAAGTCGTCTGCGATGAGGAAACCTTCGATTTGCTGCTCAATCCGCAATTGCGCTTCAAGCAGACCATCGACCTGATGGGTGCAGATATTCCGGACACCGTTGCGGAAACGCTCGATTACCTGTGGGAAACCATCACGGCGGCGGCAGAAGAGTACGAAACGTGTTTCCAGTAGAACAATCCGGCCGATTTTGAGGTCAAAGACTGTTGTTAACCCCAATCAGGATTGTCGATGATTCCTTTTCCGGCAGAATTGAACCGCAACCAGTATCCGGCGCTGGCCGTCCTTGACGACCTGCGCCGGCATTTGCAGTCGGAACATCGCTGCGTGCTGAGCGCGCCGCCCGGAGCCGGCAAAACGACGGTTCTGCCGCTGGCTTTGCTGAACGAACCCTGGAGACATGGCAAAATTCTCATCCTGGAACCGCGCCGCCTGGCGGCGCTGGCCGCGGCCGGACGCATGGCCGCTCTGCTTGGCGAACCGGTCGGCAGACATATCGGTTACCGGATGCGCCTGGCCACCAAGAGCAGCCGGGAAACGCTGATCGAAGTTGTTACCGACGGGATCCTGGTCCGTATGCTCCAGGAAGATCCGGAGTTGAAAGGCGTTTCCGCGGTCGTTTTCGACGAATTTCATGAGCGCAGTCTGCAAAATGACCTGGCGCTCGCCTTGACGCTGGACGCCGCCGAATTGCGCGAAGATTTGCGCCTGCTGGTCATGTCGGCCACGCTGGATGCCGAAAAGACCGGCGCTTTTCTGGCGGCGCCGCTGGTGCAGTCCGCCGGCCGGCAATTTCCGGTGCGGACCATTTACCGGGCGGTCGCTCAGGAACGCCCGCTGGAAGAGTTGGTCGCCGACGTCGTTCTTCATGCGCTGCGGACCGAAACGGGCAGCCTGTTAATTTTCCTGCCCGGCGAAAGCTGGATCCGGCGTTGCGTCGAAACGCTGCGCCGCCATCTGACCGATCCGGCCATCCGGCTCTACCCGCTCTACGGCCGCCTGACGCCGGAAGAACAGCAACTGGCGATCGCCCCCTGCCGGGAACCGGAACGCAAAATCGTCCTAGCCACGTCGATTGCCGAAAGCAGTCTGACCATCGACGGCATCCGGATAGTCATCGACAGCGGCCTGGGACGGGTTGCCTGTTTCGATCCGAACTCCGCCATCGGCCACCTGAAAACCGTCCGGATTTCCCGGGCCTCCGCCGACCAGCGCCGCGGCCGGGCCGGACGATTGACCGAAGGCGTTTGTTTCCGGCTGTGGACGACGGAAGTTCAAGAACAACTGATCCCGTTCCAGCCGCCCGAAATTCTCAGTGCCGATCTGGCGCCGCTGGCGTTGGAGCTGGCTGGTTGGGGCGTCAAAAACCCGGCCGAATTGCGTTGGCTGGATCCGCCGCCACCCGGCAATTACCGTCAGGCGGTCGCGCTGTTGCAGCAATTGGAGGCGCTGGACCGGACCGGCAATTTAACCGGGGCCGGACGCTGGATGCTCCAGAGCGGCCTGCATCCGCGCCTGGCCAACATGCTGCTACAGTCCGGAGCCCTGCAGGCGGAAGGCACCGCCCTGCAGTTAGCCGCCTGGCTGACCGAGGGCGATTTGCGCCGTCTCAGCCAGCCGGATGTCGAAGCGCTGCTGCTGCAGACCGACCGCCGGGTCGCCGAACTGGCCGACCGCCTGGCTGGCCGGCTGCATTTGGACCGTCGGCAGCAGCGGCCGGAACTGGCTGGCGTTCTGTTGAGTTTCGCCTACCCGGATCGGATTGCCGGCCGGCGCGACAATGGATTTCTGCTGGCCAACGGCCGGGCCGCCGTTTTTCCGTCGGCCTGTACGCTGGAACGCTGCCGCTTTCTGGTCGTCGCCGACCTGGACGGCAGCGGGCCGACCGCCCGGATCCGCCTGGCAGCCGAGCTGAGTCCGGAAGCGCTGGAGCGCTATCACGGGCACCGTCTGCAGCGCCGCGGCGGTGTCGAATACGATCTGGCGGCCGGCCGCTGTTTCGTTTTCGAGCGTCTGCAGCTCGGCCAATTGATCATCTCTGAAAAGAGTGTGCCGGATCTGCCGCCGGAATTGCGCCGGCAAGCCCAACTGGAATATTTGAAACGGAGCGGTCTTGACTGTCTCAACTGGACGTCCGCCCTGCGCCAGTGGCGGAGCCGGGTTCAATTTCTGCATGACAACCTGCCGGAACAAGCCTGGCCGGACTTGTCCGACGAAGCATTGCTGCGCCAATTGCCGACGTTTCTCGAACCGTTCCTGCCGTCCCATCTGAAAAAAAATTTCGTTGCCGAAATCGATTGGGCCGGTGCATTGCACAGCCGGCTCGATTACCGGCAACGCCAGTTGCTCGAGCAACTGGCGCCGGAAAAAATCCGGGTGCCGTCCGGCGCCGAGCACCGCATTGATTATTCCGGACCGCGGCCGGTGCTGGCGGTCAAGCTGCAGGAGTTGTTCGGCCTGGGGGAAACCCCGACCATTTTGAACGGTAACGTAAAATTACTGCTGCATCTCTGTTCTCCGGCCGGCCGGCCGGTTCAAATCACCGAGGATCTGAAAAGTTTCTGGGACAACTCCTACGATTACGTCAAAGCCGAACTGAAGGGGCGTTATCCCAAGCATCCCTGGCCGGACAATCCCTGGCAGGCGACGCCGAGCGCCAAAACCAAGCGGGCCCTGTCTTGTGCCGCCAACCGTTATCGAGGTGACTCTGAATGAAAATCCTGTCAACCATTCTCGCCCTGGCGCTGCTCAGCGCAGCAAATTACGTCTTTTCCGCAGTCGGAACGGAAGTGGTCAAAATTACGCCGGCAGCGGCACTGACCATCCCGGTAACGGAGCTGTCGAGCAATCTGCTGCCGGACGATGCAGCCTTCGCCGAAGCGCCCGTCCAGTCGTTCGGGCCGCCGGAAGCCGGAACCACTGTCCGCTTTCTGGCCAATGACCGGACGCTTTTCCTTTCACTCGATCTGACAACGCCGGAACCGTTACCGGCAGCGGTGAAACCGACGCCATTCAGAACGGAGCGCGACGCGTCTTTCGCCGGGGAAGAGCATGTCGGCCTTCTCTTCGATCCGGGTTTGAAACTGCGCAACTACTTTTTCATCAACGCCACGCCGGCCAATGAGATCGCCGACGGCAAGATGTGGAGCTACCGCTGGAACAGCACGACCCGCAGCTCCGTCGTCAAGACCGCCAACGGCTGGCAACTGAAACTGGCGATTCCGCTCAATTATTTTGAAGCCGCCGGGTTCGGCGAAGCGCTGTTCGGCTTCAACTGTGCCAGGACCGTGAAGTTTCCCGACGGAACCGCGCAAACATTTTATCTGAACGGCAGCACCAGCACCTGGCAACTGCCGGCACTTTTTACGCCGGCGGTGGTTTCTCCTCATCCAAACGCGCTGGCCGTGACGGTAGAACGCCAGCCGCCGGCGCTGTCGATTTCCTGTCCGGCCGGAGATCAGCTCAAAGTGACGATCACCAACGCCAGCCGTTCCACCACCGAAACTTTTTCGCTGTCCGGCACCAAAATCATCGTCCCGCTGTCCCCGGAACAGTTCACTTCGGACAACCGCATTCTGCTGCGGCTCTACCGGAACAATCAATTATACAGCGCCGGTATTTTCAGGGCCATCGATTATGTCGAACCGGCCGCCGGCATTCCCGGAGCCGCCAGATTGCTGGCCCGGCCCAACTGCACGGTCTGGACGGCACCGTCGGCCAGCAAGGTTGCCGCCGATGCCGAAGTGCCGGAGGCCTTTCAGCCGGCCGCCAGATTCTCCGCCGCTGGCAACGAATATGAAGCGGTCCAACTGATCATCCGGTCCGAACAGGCGCAGGATTATCAAGTGACGGTGGCCGATTTCTCCACCGAGGACGGCAAAATTCTGACGGCGGAACATTTTCAATGTTTTCAACTGGAGCGCGTCAATGTGGCCATCGCCTCCGACCAATTCGGCTATCCGGGCCGATGGGCCGACCCGCTGGTTCCGCTGGCCGGCCAATTTCATGCCGAACCGAACGTCAATAATCTATTTTATCTGCGGGTCAAAGTTCCGGCCGGCACCCCCAGCGGTTTTTACCGCGGACTGGTCATGCTGAAAACCGCCAATCCGGCGGACATGCTGTCCATCCCGGTCGGGTTGCAGGTGTTCGATTTCGACCTGCCGGAAACGACGACGATGCGCAGTTCCTACGCGCTCACCGGCGAACTGTTCGACTTCATGGGGCTGCAATCCGCGGCAGAACGTCAAGCCGCCTTCGACCGGACGCTGGCTTTGCTCAAGGAATACCGCATCGCGCCCGACAATGTTTTTCAATTTACTCCCGCGTTGCAGGAGGACGGTGCCTTGAACCGGGCGGGACTCGAGACTGCCGGACAAAAATATCTGGATGAAGATCATTTCAACTCCTTCAATCCGGCCGGCTGGATGCCCACCGGACACTATCCGGAATTCCGGGCCTTTCTGGCCGATCACCACTGGCTGGAGCAATGCTATTTCTTCGCGTCGCCGGCCGATTCCAATGTCGAACCGCCGCCGGATGACGGCATTAAAATTTTGAAGCCGTTGCCGCGCGATCCCCTGCAGCGCATGGCGGAAAGCGCCGACGCCTGGCTGCTCCGGCTGCACGGCCTCGATCCGGCAACCATCGGACAACTGGGCAGGAATCACGAGCTATGGTGGCAGGTCAGCAGCCGCCAGCGTTATCCCTATCCGGGCAACAATATCGACAGCCCGGCCGTCCTGCCGCGGCTGCGTTTCTGGCTGGCGGAAAGTTACGGCATCGACGGTTCATGGTACTGGGCCATCGATGCGCTGGGCCGGCTGCCGGACGGCAACCTGCGCAATCCCTGGGAAGACGCCATGACTTATACCGCGGAGGGGCGTCCGCGCAGCAACGGCGACGGCTTGCTGATCTATCCGCCGAACCGCCAGGCCGCAACGGCGCCGGTGACCGAAGCGCCGTTGCCGTCGTTACGGCTGGAAATGATCCGCGACGGTCTGGAAGATCGCGAATATTTCCAACTGCTGCGCCAGGAGACCGGGCGAATCTCGGCCCTGCTCCCGCAATTGAGTGATGATGAACGGCAATTCGGCGAAGAACTGCTGAAGGAATTGTCCTTATGGCAACGCTGTTACGAACAACTGGTCACCACGCCAACCCAATACAATGCCAACGCTTCGGAACTGTTGAAATTGCGGGCCGCCATGGCCAGACTGCTGAGCGGCAGCCGCCATTTTCCGACTCCGGCCGCCCCTTCCAGTTCGCCACAAGGAGATAAATGATGAAAGTATTATTGCTGCTGACGGCGCTTTTGTCCTGTTTGCCAAGCTTCGGCGAAACGAATTCCCGCCGGGCGGTTTCGCGTTACCAGCTCGGTACCTCGAGCGTTTTTGCTCAGGTGTCAACCTCCAACGCGCCGGAAATCAGTTTCATCGCCGCCCCCGATCAGGAACTGATGAAATTGAATTTCGCTCTGATTCTTTATGAAGAGACCGGCAGCGCGTATCAGCCGACCTTCGGACGCAGCGTCGTCAATCAGTTGGTCCGCACCAGAACGAGTACGGCGACGCCGGACTGGATGGAACTGGAAGTCATCTGCGAATACAATGGCGAAAGCACTGCCGGCATCCGGAATTTTTTGCTGGATTATTCCATTTTCATCAGTAAAAAATGGCCGATCGCGCTGCTGCGCATCAATACGCTCAACAGCACCGACCAGAACGGCGCCCGTTTGGAAGCCTACAACTGGCTGTTCGATCTGCCGGCCGGCGCAAAGCAGATCACCTCGCTGCCGCACGGCATGAAAATCGTCCAGAACCGCTACGACAATTACATCTTTTCCATCGACGGCCGGAGCTTTTTCCGCCAGCGCGGCCAGGACGGTATCGAAGCGACCGTCCTGCCGCCGCAAACATTCTACCTGGAACCCAAGGAACTCTGGGAAGGCTTCGGCCCTTATTTCTGCCTGGTGTTCCAGAGTGAAGCTGCCGCCGATCAGGAAGCGTTGCAGGAGATGGCCGAAAGTTTCGCCGAAAAAGTCGGCCGCTAACCTCAATACTGCTTACTTAAAACTTGACATTTACAAGAACAATGTTATATTATCCATCAAATCCCCCGGAGGACTGTATGGCGCGTACAAAATCTTGTTTGTCGGCTAATTTTCGTGAAAGTGATTTTTTGACCTTAGCCTCTCTGCTTGGAGTTGTTTCTTTCGATGCGCTCACCAATGCGCTGCAAAAATGCGGTCTTGCAACAAAACGCTATCGCAAATTGCCGTTGGAATTGATGGCATATTACGTTATTTGTCTTTCGCTCTACTCGAGCGTGTCTTTGCAGGAAGTTCTTCGATGCCTCCTGTAAGGTATGCAGTGGCTGAAGTTAAAACTTCCCTGCGGAGCCATTGAAGGCCGCGGAGGAATTTCACGCGCAAGAAAACGCTTGGGCAGTAAGTTAATGGAAGTCTTATTTCAAGATGTTTGTCGCCCTCTGGCCTCGTCGGAGTCAACATTTGCTTTTTACAAAAAATGGCGCTTGATGGCGATAGACGGAACAACTTTCGCTCTCCCGGATGAAAAAGCGAACAGTGATTATTTTGGTCTCCCGCCTTGTTCTCGCGGAACCACGGCGTTTCCTCAATTACGTTTGACGGCAATGATTGAAGTCGGCACACACGCCATCACAGCTGCAACACATGGACCTTTCCGGGAAGGCGAGAATACTCAAGCAAAGCGTTTGATTCCTCACTTGGACTCAAGCATGCTGTTGATTGCCGACCGTGGCTTCGGCTGTTATCCATTTTTTGCGGAAGCTATGACATCCGAAGCTGCTTTGCTGTTTCGGATCCGAAATAATATGAAATTTGAATGTGAAAAGATGTTGCCTGACGGCTCATTTTTGAGTACATTTTACAGCGGTTTAGAACATCGGAAAAAGATCAATGGAATTCAGGTGCGGATTATTGAATATACACTCAAAGGTGCGAAAGAGAAATACCGCCTGATCACAAATATACTTGTGCCGGAAGAAGCTCCGGCAATTGAACTCGCACAATTGTACCAGGAACGATGGGAAATTGAAATTGGGTATGACGAGTTAAAAAATCACTTGAAATTGCCGGGGACAAATCTACGAAGCAAAACCCCGGAATTGGTTATTCAGGAACTTTATGGATTTTTCCTTGCACACTATACGGTACGGACATTGATGTACAAGGCGGCACTGAAAAAACACATTGATCCGGATTCGTTATCGTTTAGCGGAACTGTCAGGATTTTGCGGAGAAAGATCACCTCCGCGCGTTTTCCCCCTCAGTAGGAATCTGATTAAAAATATCCGACGCGAAATTATTGAAGAAATCGCCGCTACGCGATGCGTATCCTCACGCGGTGTTACTCGCGAATGAGCGGTGAAGCGAAAGTCAAAGGATGGAGTATAAAAAGTGTTTTTTGTCGATTCCAAGGTGTCAACAATCCATGATTTTAACTAAGTAAGCAGTATTGAGGTTAAGAAGCTCCATTTCAAAATCGAAACCACGCCATTGCCGGTGAATTGACACGAGATCCCAATGCTTCGGCCAGACCGGATCCAGGAGGAGCGCATCATAATCAGGGCGGATTCCAAGCATATAATGTGTCATTGCCCGCATGGCCCATGGCACGGTACCGAAAGTCCAACCTTTGAAGGTTTCTCCTGTCCAGACATTGGCGGGACCGCGGAACATGTTGGTAAATGCATAAGGTTCAAGCCGGCTGACCTCCACTGACAGTGCCGGGTTAAATGGAACTATGGATTCCGGGCTTGCCCAGGCAGCTTCTCCGTCCCGCATCATGCAATCGGCAACTGCCTGAAACGCGGTCACATGGCAATAACAGCTGGCATTTCCCCCCATCTGGAACGCATGCAGGTGATACGCCCATAAACAGGATCGAACTGCATAAATGGCGGATCGCATACCAACAGACCCATCGGAGTGCGGAGACGCTCTGCTACTGCACGATGCACCAGTTTCAACCGTTCCGGATTCATCCGGGCAAAAACCGCCCAGCTTTGCGGTTCACTAAAAATCGATCCGGCAGAGTTGGCGTGCCCTCCGACGTGACCTCCCGCATCGTGAAGGCTTCGTAAATACCAGTTGCCATCCCAGGCCAGCTTTTCGACACGTTTCCGCATAACGGCCGCTTGAGCAGTGAAATCGGCTTCATCCTTGCTTTTGCCGGCATGACGTGCCAGAAGCGCTGCATCATCATACGCAACAATCAGAGCAAGCGCAATCCAGATGCTTTCCCCTTCACCGCCATGTCCGATATTCAGCGAATCATTCCAATCGCCAAAATACAGCTTAGGAAAACCGTGACGCCCCAAGTTCGCTTCAAACCAACGGAACGCCTGCTGCAAATGTTCCCATACCGATGCACTGCCTCCATCAAAGTACGGCACCATTTCATCCAGAAACTCAATATTTCCGGTTTCTTTCACATATTCGGCAACAGCCGGAGCAATCCAAACACCCCCATCGCCGTACTTGTGCGTATCCAGAGGACACCAACCACGCAGAGTACTCCCGTCAGCATATTGATGACGCAGGGTATTGCGGATCGAATCTGCAGCCAATTCCGGCGCATATGCGGCGATTGCCATCGCATCCTGCAGGGTATCGCGAAAACCGATCAGAAAAATCCGGGCGTAATCTTTGAGCAGCATCAGCTGCTGTTTGCCCCAGATATTGAAAAAGCGGCTCCACTCCATATCCGGCAGTTCGAAATCAACCCGTTTAAACATTCTGTTCTGGCTGCATTTTCACGCATAGCCGCTGCAAAATCAGCAGCTTGCACCAGTTTTTGCGCTTCGGCTTCATCAAAGGTGCATTGACAAACTCGGCATGCCACGGCTTCGCAACAGCAATATGAAGTCGGTAATAAGCCACACCGACCATATCCTCGTTCATAGCCCGGGTGCTGTCAGGAGTTCCTCCAGCCACGACAGACTGTGGTGCATCCCAGTTCCGGTACACATCCCCCATGAAACGTCGCTTGCTACATGCCACACCGTCAGGATTCCGGAGTGCAGCGAAAAATGCATCGTTACGGACGTCGGCACGTTCACGATCGTAACTGTTGTCGGCATAAATCAACCCGGCAGACAATGCTTCCGCCACTGCATAGTTTTCGAGACCGCCATAGGGCACCCAGCCTCCAAGCTCAAAACCGACTCCAGCATAGAGTTCGATGTCCCGCGCCTCCGGTGCCAGGTTTACCACTTCCATGTGCCAGACTTCAGCATCATTGCCTCCGACAGTGATCGTCCAACGGCATTCCCAATCACGATAACGGCATTCAAGAACCGAATAGCCAAGCCCGTGACGGCAGCGGTATTCCGCCTTTTCGCGACGGACATCCCCCAGCTAACCGTCCAGAACTCGCCGAAAGCACTATCGCGCAGATAGATAAAACGGCGATTGATCGGCACAGAACGATTCCCGTTATCATCGCGATAAAAACTTGATCCCGCTCCGCATTGATCGATATCAGCAAGCAGATGACGGCTCCAAGCGTAGTTCAGCCATGGACGGGGCGTATCCATCCGGGTGATGACAAATTCACGGCCGTCGGCACTGAAATTACCGTATTTTCTGTACGAATAAGACAACATCTCAATCAGTTCTCCTCTGGAATAACAGTAAACAAACGAGTACTGGCAGGAACATCGCGCTGATCATAAACATTGAGAATATACTGGGTGGCGTCAGCAGGAATTGCCACCACAGCTTCAAAACCATCCGGCGTTGCATGGCATTCGGCCGGAATGGCCTTCCAGTTCAAGTCCACCCAGTTTTTTTTCACATTTTCCCGATCGGATGTAAACAACAGCTCAGCACGTACAACCGGCAGCTTCGCAGTCCCGGAAACTGTCAGAATTCCGTTATACACTGTCGCCCCGGAAATGGCCGGTAAAGGCGCCCCCTCTCCTTTGCAGAAATAATCAGCGGTAATTCGGACAGCCTCCGGCAGCTCTCCTGAACCGCCGTGGCCATGGGGCATCCGCATCGTAATGGACCGGGTTACCGGAGCCGGTACCAGTTCCGCACTTTTCTGCAGGGATTCCAATGGATAAGCACCGTCATTGGTACCGGCAACCCATAGAATCGGCATGGACACCGAAGCCAGATAAGCGGCCGGATCGCACAATTCGTTCCACAGCGCCATCTCCGGTTTCCGGAGAGTCTCCATCCAGGCCGATTTGTCGCGCAGGAAGCCGCACCCGTAAATGGGAGCGGCGAAAACATAGCGCGAATCCACTCCGACGGTAATACATGTCAGATAACCACCCCATGAAACTCCGGTAATGGCAATCCGGTCGGTATCAACGCCGGATTGACTGCCGAGGAGTGTCCGGGCTCGCGCAATGGCATTTACCGCATAATACGGCCACTGATCGGCTATCGGTTGATCCAATTGAGAAAAGGAGGCATCCCAGCCGGCCGGTCCTCCCGAATCCGGAATGCGCATCCAGCTATGAGTTCCCGGAGCGTAGACTGGAATTGCTCCGCACAAATCCATGGCGATGGCAGCATATCCGCGCGACATCCATAGTTCCACCCATTCCCGGAAGGCGGTTCCTCCGCCTCCATGAACCAACACGATCCCAGGCACGGTTTTTCCCTCTGGAACTTCCGGAATCCCGAGAAAAGCAAATACTTTCGTAGGCTTTCCTTGATACTCGGGCCCGTCATAATAAAGGCCGCGAGTGGGCAATTGCGAGTTCCAGGAAAAAAAGGTGGCATCCTCCACTGCGGGGATTTCCGAAAGATAACGTTCTTCCACCGTAATAGTTTCACTCTGCGCCAACACACTCAATTCGGTACAAAATAGTCCGGCGAGTGCCAATGTAAAAAAACTATTCATAATCAGCTCCAGTAAAATAAGACAAATGTTTAGAGATAGAACCAACGTTCCTAGTTTCAAGTTTCACGATAATGTTTTTTCGACACAGCTATTTTTCTGAAAAAAATCGACTGAAAGCACCGGAATTATGCCGGCAACGGTTCCGAAGACCTCTACTCATCCAACGCAATCACTTCTTCCAGCGATGCACCAAGTTCATTATTTTCAGCATTCAGGCTCAGTCGCTCCAGAATCTTCAGAATCCATGGAGCTGCCGCACCGTAATACCCTTCGGCAAATTCCTTCACCAGTTCCCGGTTGTCCAATTCGGGATTCCACAGCATTTTGGCTATAACCCATCCTTTCAATTCATCGAAATCTCCGACCGGAAGCTGATAATTTCCCTGAGCAAAAATTCCTTTGGCGCCATGATGCATCAGCAGACGCAGATCTTCCCCAAGAAAAAAGTAGTTGGGAACAAAACACAAATAATCACTGAATTGACAATTATAATTCCAGATGAATAAATTCGGTGCAATGGCACTCCACCCTTTGAGCCGTTCCATGAATTTACAGTTCGCCGGATCTGTAAAAGGACAGGTGCGACGCGTGGTAATAGGACACAATTGAATCAATACATTCGAAGCGGGCCGCAAAGTTGCTGGCGGCTCTTCAGTATGCAAATACGCCAAAGTCAGAACTTTCACCTCCGGATATTGACGTCCGATGGCTTCTGCAATCGGATTGATGAACGCCAAAAGGGTTCCCGCCGGAGCCCCCTCCGCAGTATCCAATGCCTTACAAGAGGGACATTCACATCCATTGGAGTTGTCATTCTGGGAAATGGAAATAATTCGGCAATCCGGATTCTTCGTCAGCCATTCAAGTGATTTTGCCAGCAAGGCGTCCCGGACTTCCGGATTGGTCAGGCACAATTGCCCTTCTTGCTGCCCGCCGATTCGTTTTCCGTCGACGAGACTGAACCATTCCGGATGTTCCGCCCCATACTCCCGGTACGGCAGCATCTGCTCAAAGGTGTGTGCCAGACCAAGTATCCGCAGATGCCCGCCCAGTTCGGGAGGAATCACCTCGCCATGCCCGTTCATCTTGTTACGAACGCGAAACCGTACCTGTTCGGGAATCCCGGAAGTAATATAACCATAATAAAACAATGACCGGAATTCCAATGGAGGCACATAATCCAGATCGGGCCTCCGGACTGTCAAATCCGGAGCATACGGTACATGGGTTTCCGTCGCCGTCCACCAGTGAATACCACAATAATCCTCCAGAAATGTCGCAACTGCGTACAACGTTCCGCGTGGATCCCCTCCCGTCAGGAAGATATCCCGCCCATCGGCAGAGGCAGCCAGGTAAATGCCATCGTGTCCCCGGCTACGAGTTGCTTTTTCCGGAAATCCGGTACGAAACGCGACGGAATTTCCCACATAGATCGTCTGTTCTGCCGAGTCCGGCCCCAGCGCAAAATCCGCACCGGTCATCCGGTTAAGCCAGAATTTCAACTCGCGGGCAGCCTCCTGCTCCGACACCGTCGCATCTTCCGACACACAAATGACATAACAGGTATTCTCCTCCCGGGCAAGCTGCACCTCGGCAACCGCCGCAACTTCTTCCCCGCCTGCAGCATAGAAACCGGAAACAACGGAAAAAAACAACATAATCGTCATCAGCATGGTAACACAGGCTTCCTTTCCATCTTAAAATACAATCTCTTGACGCGGCCCATTCTGCAGCCGTGATTCTTCGGCGGCAAATGCCATCAGATGACTGGTCAGAGAAACCTCTGGACTTGAAGTCAACCGGGAGGCATCTTCAAAGCGCAATGCTTCAATGAAGTCATGAATCAACCCGGCATCTCCTCCCAGATGGCCTCCGTCCAGCATACCGTTGGTTTCCGTCATATCATATTCATAGGTTTCACCGTTGAAACAATGAACTTTGATCACGGCGGTATTGCCCCAGATGGAGCCGTGGGTACCGAAAAATTCGGTTTCGCGGCCACGTCCCTCCTCCGAAATGAATGTCCCGGATACATCGTTGTCAAAGAGGAAATTCACCGTCTGGTGATCCACCACATCGTTGTCGCACGCATATACACAACGTCCATACGGTCCCTCCCGCAACGCCCGGTTCAATCCGGCTTCGGTGAAGTCGTCGGTAATGATATCCAGCGGCCAACCGTGATTGCCGTCCGCCAGATGACGCCTGTAGTAGGTGACAGCCGAGTACACACAGGTTTGCGCCAGCGGGCAATCCAGGCAGTGTTCTGCGGCACCGACAGGTTGATTGACACGTATGAAATGGCGCAGAGCACCAAAGCTATTTAAACGGCAACACTTCAGACCGGTCATGAAAAGCAGGATATCCAGATCATGACAGGATTTAGCAAGGATCATCGGAGAAGACTCCCGGAGTTTCGCCTGATGCCAGTAAACCACTCCTTCAAAGTGGCGGAAACTGACCAGATCACCGATCAACCCGGATTGCAACAAATCCCGGAGCTTGCGAAAATACGGAGTATAACGCAGCACATGGCTGACGCCGACAATACGCTGATTTTTACGAGCAACTTCGACAATGGCACGATATTCCTCCGCCGTCGGCGCCATCGGTTTCTCCAGCAGAAGATGATAACCCGCCTCCAGAAACGCCAGTGCGGGGCCGGTATGTTCATGATCCTGGGTGGCAACAATCACGGCATCAGCCAGACGTGGAAGTTGCACGAGCTCACGCCAATCCCGGAATTGCCACTCAGGAGGGATCTGACAATAGTCAGCCAGTTCCCGACGCTGCAGATCCCGGGGTTCTGCCACAGCGACAACACGGCATTTGCCGTCTTCAGCTAGATGAGCAAGTCGGGCATACATCGTGCCACGGGAACCGGCACCGATGACAGCAATGGTTATTTGTTTTTTCATGAAGAAAATCTTTCATTTCTGTTGCGTTACGTGAATCAAACATCCTGACGGCGATAACGAATTGCGACAGTCGTATCCGCCGGGACCGAAATATTCTGTCCGTCGATGTTCTGTTGATAATTCCGATCGCTCCGGTTGAACACCCAAACCATTCGTTCCGTCGCGGTCTGCAGCCGCCGGACGGCAACCTTCGAAGTTGCGGCAATATCCGGAGCCACCGGCAGAATGTCATGCAGCAGGCACAAACACTCTTCACCATGCGCCGCATAATTCCTGAAATAGGCCATACCCAAATCAGTCGCCAGAAAAATCCATCTCCTGCGCCGAGTAACCAGAGGTCTTCCATCTGCCGTTCGGCGCAAAACTTCAGTTCCCGGCTCAATCGCAACGGAAGCAAAATAATCCCCGCACGGGCAACCCGGAATTGAGTGCCGTAATTTGGCGTTTGCAAAACGTTCTGAAATTTTAATACCGAAATCAGCGGTAAATCCATTCCCCGGCCACGGGTATTGCAGCCAGGTACGCTGATCCCGTAACGCAAATCCTTCCTCAGCAATCACGGTACCACCCTTGCTGACGAATTCCCGCAGCAGCCGCGCTGCTTCCGGGGTCATAATAAAAAACTCCGGCAGATAAACCAGCTTTACCTGAGGCAAATCACGTTCAAGAAAACGGTCATCCATCATCCGGGGAGCAAAA